>NZ_JBRUDG010000070.1:0-1156 GCF_053203725.1 Streptococcus porcorum
TTACTCAAAAATGGATAGACAGCAGTTTTGTAGCTTATATTGGCTCAAACATATAATAAACCGAAAGAAAATCTTGAATCAAAATTTTGGATGGCGTTAATTTACAATACAACGAAAGATGTTTACTCTTTTTTTATAAATTTTAAGAGGCGTTAAAAAACAGTTTTCAGACGAAAGGAGATCGAAGTTGAGTATAGATTTAAGTAACAAAAAAATTCCGAAAGAAGCAATTCAAGCATTAAAAACTATAGCGGAACTACTTGATAATATGTTAATTGGGGTGTATTTGTATGGTTCGGCAGTAATGGGTGGTTTACGTATGAATAGCGATGTAGATATTTTGGTAATAACAAATCAAAGTTTATCTGAAAAAACTCGAAGGAATCTTACAAATAGGTTAATGCTTATATCTGGGAAAATAGGAAACATAAAAGATATGAGGCCTCTTGAAGTTACGGTCATAAATCAAAAGGATATTGTCCCTTGGCATTTCCCCCCCAAATATGAATTTATGTATGGCGAGTGGCTAAGAGAGCAGTTTGAAAAGGGAGAAATTCCTGAGTCGACTTATGATCCGGATTTAGCAATACTTTTAGCACAACTAAGAAAAAATAGTATTAACCTTTTGGGACCAAAGGCAACAGAAGTAATTGAGCCTGTGCCAATGACAGATATTCGAAAAGCAATTAAAGAATCGTTGCCCGGGTTGATAGCTAGCATTAACGGTGACGAACGCAATGTGATTTTAACTTTAGCCAGAATGTGGCTGACAGCATCTACTGGTGAAATTCGCTCAAAAGATCTGGCAGCTGAATGGGCGATACCTCAATTACCCGATGAGCATGCTACTTTACTCAACAAAGCGAGAGAGGCTTATTTAGGAGAGTGTGTTGACAAGTGGGAAGGAATGGAATCTGAGGTGGCTGAACTCGTTAATCATATGAAAAAGTCTATAGAGTCTTCCCTTAATATCCAATTACCTTTTCGAATAGTTTAAATATAACAAAGACTAGTTGTTAATGTGCATTATTGATTGCTTCGATATGTTCCCCCATATATCAGTTTCTTAAAAAATAATCAAAATACCGTTGATACGTTCCCGCGAACGAAAGGGTTAAAAATCAGCTTAAGACATCAATGCCATCAACTCGAGCCA
>NZ_JBRUDG010000071.1:0-1066 GCF_053203725.1 Streptococcus porcorum
CTTTGATGAGATTATTGGTAGCTTCCAGTTTGGCGTTGGAATAAGGCAATTCCATGGCGTTTAAAACCTTGTCTTTATCCTTTAGAAATGTCTTAAATACTGTCTGGAAAATAGGATTAACAGCGGTTATTTCCTGTTCGATAAGTTCGAAGAAATGATCTGAATTTTTCTCTTGGAAATGGAATAAGAGAAGTTGATAGAGTTCATAGTGCTGTCGTAGTTCCTCGGAGAAAGACAGGAGTTTTTCCAGTATTTCCTTGTTAGTCAAGTGCATTCGGAACATAGGGCGATAAAATCGTTTATCGCTGATTTTACGGCTATCTTGTTGTATCAATTTCCAGTAGCGTTTCAAGGCTCGGTATTCCTGCGATGTTCTGTCGAATTGATTCATAATTTGAATACGGATACGGTTCATAGCACGACTAAGGTGTTGAACAATATGAAAGCGGTCGAGTACAATTTTTGCATTGGGAAATAGCTGTCTAGCCAATTTGTAGTATGGACTAAACATATCCATGGTAATGACTTTGACCCGATTTCTAACCTTTCTAGGATAGCGTAGAAAGTGGTTTCGGATGGTTGCTTGAGTTCTTCCGTCCAGAATGGCGATGACATTTAGGGAGTCGAAATCTTGAGCGATAAAGCTCATTTTCCCTTTTTTGAAGGCATACTCGTCCCAGCTCATCACCTCAGGTAAGGCATTCCAATCTGTTTCAAACTTGAACTCATTGAGTTTTCTCATAACTGATGATGTTGAGATAGATAGCCTGTGTGCAATATGTTTCATTGCTTGATTTTCGATGAGTAATTGAGCAATCTTCTGGTTAACAGCGACAGAGATTTGGTGGTTCTTCTTGACAAGAGGAGTTTCAGCGACCGCTATTTTTCCGCATTCTTTACACTTGAAGCGACGCTTTCTAAGGCGGATAAGTAGCGGGTAACCAGCAGTTTCTAGGTAGGGGATTTTAGAGGCTTTCTGGAAGTCGTATTTAGCCATTTGTCCCTTGCATTTTGAGCATTTAGGGGCTGTGTAATCCAAGTGACCGTGGAGTTCTAAGTGAGTTCC
>NZ_JBRUDG010000008.1:0-69327 GCF_053203725.1 Streptococcus porcorum
GGTTTCAGGAACTTTGAAAACTTTAAAAAACGGATTTTGATTGCCTTGAACATAAAGAAAGAGAGAACGAATTTCGTCCTCTCTAGGTGTTAGCTTTTCATCTACCCACTACAGTTGACAAAGAGCCACTTTTTCTTCCTGGTAGTCGCAGTCATCGTTGCTACAAATGACTTGCTTGCCTCCACCACGAACTTTTTTCTCAATAAGGAAATCACCTGATTTCGGACATGTACGTCCTACAGGTTTATCCCAAGAGGTAAATTCACAGTCTGGATAACGATCGCAACCATAGAAGAGTCTATTTTTCTTTGTTTTACGCTCAATCACTTGCCCTTGTTGACAAAGAGGACAAGTGACACCGATTTCTTTAGTGATAGCTTTGGTATTGTGGCATTCTGGGAAATTACTGCAGGCATAAAATTTACCATAACGCCCCAGTTTAATAACCATCTCATGACCACAAACATCACAATCAAAACCTGCTGGTTCATCCTTGATTTGAATTTTTTCCATTTCGGTCTCAGCCTTGGCCAATTCTTTTTGGAAAGGTTGATAAAATTCATCGATAACCTTTTGCCATTCTTCTTTTCCAACTTCAACAGCATCAAGTTTGGTTTCCATCTCTGCTGTAAACGCAACGTTTACAATATCAGGGAAAAACTCTACAATTAAGGAATTCACAATTTCACCTAGTTCAGTAGGTTCAAATCGTTTAGACACTAATTTTACATAGTATCTTCGTTGAATGGTTTCTAACGTAGGAGCATATGTAGAAGGGCGTCCGACACCATTTTCTTCCAATGTCTTAATCAAGGTTGCCTCAGAATAACGTGCAGGTGGTTGGGTAAAGTGTTGTTCAGGATGGGTAGAGACTTTTTGGACGGTGTCTCCTTCTTCCATCTCTGGTAACATTTTATTTTTGTCTGAATCATTATAAACTGCCATATAGCCTGGAAATTTTAATTGGCTACCATTTGCAGTAAAGATAACACCATTTTGTGATAGGTTAACTTTCATTGTATCAAAGATAGCTGCAGTCATTTGACTTGCTACAAATCGATTCCAAATTAAGGTATAAAGCTTTAACTGATCTTTATCTAGGAATTTGGCCATGGCTTCAGGTGTATTGGTAACACTTGATGGACGAATAGCTTCATGTGCATCTTGTGCCCCTGAGGCGTTCTTCACACGATTCCCATGTTTTGAGTATTCTGCTCCGAATTTTTCTGTAATAAAGTTTGCAGCATCATTTTGTGCAATCGGACTAATACGGGTTGAATCCGTACGCATATAGGTAATGAGACCTTGATGTCCTGCTGATCCTAAACTAATCCCTTCGTAGAGCTGTTGGGCAACCATCATGGTTTTTCGTGTTCTAAAGTTAATTTTATTGGCAGCATCTTGTTGAAGAGATGAGGTCGTGTAAGGTAAGGGAGCATTTCGACGGCGTTCCTTTTTTTCTACCTTATCTACATTAAAGGTATCGCTTGTGATACGTGATAAAACAGTTTTGACATCCTCATTGGTCTGTAGTTTTAACTTTTTACCATCTAAGCCGTAAAAGCTAGCGCTAAATTTTTTATTTCCCTTTTTAAATAGCGTATCAATTGTCCAGTATTCCTCTGGTTTAAACGCTTTGATATCATTTTCACGATCGATAATCAATTTTAAAGCAACAGATTGTACGCGTCCCGCAGACAACCCTTTTTTAACTTTTTTCCATAAAATCGGCGAAATAGAGTAACCAACAATACGATCTAAAACACGTCTAGCTTGCTGGGCATCGACTAAATCCATATCAATTTCCCGTGGTTCCACAAAAGCATTTTTGACAGCGTCTTTGGTGATTTCATTAAAGACGACACGGTTTTTATCCTTAGGATCTAGTCCTAAGATATGAGAAAGATGCCAAGAAATCGCCTCTCCTTCACGATCGGGGTCACTTGCCAAGAAGACTTGCTTGGCATTCTTCGCTTCTTTTTTCAGAGAGTTAATCAAGGGGCCTTTACCGCGGATGTTAATATATTCTGGCTCGTAATTATTGTCAAAATCAATAGACATACTAGATTTCTTGAGATCTCGAATATGTCCTACGCTGGCTACAACTTTATAAGTTCGCCCCAGATATTTTTCAATGGTTTTAGCTTTTGCTGGAGACTCCACAATAACCAATTTTTTCTTAGGACTGTTTTTTTTAGTCGTTTTCTTTTTTGTAGCTGTTTTTTTAGTTGTTGTCTTTGTTGCCACACTCATTCTCTTTTCTATACTTTTAGATAAACCAAAAAGAATGATATATCATTTTTTAGACCTTGTCAATAAAAAAACATTTTCTTATAGGAAAACTTATTTTAAAAATGATACTCTGAAAGGATGTCAAGCCCTGTTGTGACGCACTTTGCTCCCTCTTTTATCAAGTGATGACAACCTTCAGAATTTCCGTCTAAAATATTACCTGGTACCGCAAAAACATCTCGGCCCTCTTCTAGTGCACGCTCACAAGTAATCAAGCTACCTGAGCGGATTTTTGCCTCTACAACAAGAACCCCAAGAGAAAGCCCTGCAATAATCCTATTTCGCTCAGGAAAATGATGACGTTTTGGGCTACTATCTGGACCGTACTCTGATAAAATGAGGTGGTTTTTACTGATATAGTCTTGCAAGGGACGGTTTTCTTTTGGATAGTATTGAGAAAGTCCATTACCTACTACAGCTATAGTCTTTCCGCCTTGCTTTAATGTGGCCATATGAGCTGCAGTATCAATTCCTCGTGCTAGACCACTTACAATGACAAAGTTCTGATTTAATTCTGCCAGTAATTTTTTAACAGTTTCTGAACCTACTTGGCTGGATTTCCTAGCACCGACAACTGCTAATTTAGGTTTTTCTAATAGTTCTAAAGCCCCTTGATAGAATAATAAAACAGGCGGATTGTAAATCGCTTTTAGCTCTTCAGGGTAAATCTGATCTAAAATTGAGAACGAGGGGAAACGCTTAAATTCTTCCAGCAATAGTTTTTTATTCAAGCTTTTATACCGTTCTAACACCAGACTAGGATGTTTACAATTAGAAATACGGATCATTTCTTTAAGTGATGGTGACGTCTGATTTTTTTTGATATAGCTTAAAATTTTATTCAGACCTAGATTGGTAATACCTGCTGTTTTTAGTTTATACAATTCAAAATTATTCATAATTTCCCTCCATTTTTCTATTCGATAATGGAGAGTTGTAGTTAATCATTTATTTTTTTAAATTGACAATAAGCTCCAACTAGGTTGGCTTGTTGTCGAAAAGAGCAAGCTATGATAGGCAATTGACTTAATTGATTAGGCAAACTAACTTGCTCTCCTAATAGTTGAAGGTATTGCTTGGTAATTTCTTCTATTAGTAAGGGTTGCTGACTAATACCACCCCCTACAGCTACCATTTCTAGTTTAAATATATTTCGTAAATTTAAAATCAATATGGCAATATCTTGGCAGTATTTTTCGAAAAGTTCTTGTAAGTTTTCTTTTTGACCGAGCTTGAGTTGCTTAAAGACCTCTTGTCCGTCCTCCTTTTTTAAATCTAAGATTTGACTCGCTCGTTTGATAAATTGAACTGCAGAGCCAGTGTTAGCGATAAGGTTGCCGATGCCGTTGATTTGTAAACCTAACGATTGCGACAAACTTTCAATGCCTTTAAATTCACGCAATCCTCGTTCCCAAATGTCTGAGGTTGAAAAATCTTTAAAGGTCATCAGATCTTGATCAGAAACCAAGGCTAATCCTACACCTGTCCCTAGAACGAGGACAGCTCCATAGTGGCAGCTTTTCAAACTTCCGTATTGCGATTCTGCTAACCCTGCAGCATCTGCATCATTCAACACACTGACGGGGAGGTGATACTTTTCTTCTAAATACTTCCCCAATGGAAAGTTTTTTAGGTAACTAATCAGACCACCATGATAAACATAGCCGCTGACCACATTGATTTGCCCAGGGAACGAAATTGCCACACCCTTAATCTGATGATGATAGTCTTTTATAAGTGACTCTAGATAGAGAAGGAAATGATTTAACTGATCAGGTGTCTTGTGTTTTTGTTGATGTGATAACACAAGATTATCATCTATTAGGGCTGATTTAATAAATGTCCCTCCAATATCAATGCATAAGAGCTGAGTCATCAGTTTCTTGTTTCTCCTTTTTTGTTTCATCAATAGTTTTAATGATGCGCGCTGGATTACCAGCAATAAGGACATTATCTCCGTAAGACTTTGTGACAACGCTACCTGCCCCCACTACAACATTATCACCTAAAGTAACACCAGGAAGGATAATAGCTCCGCCTCCAATCCAAACATTATCCCCAATGGTAATAGGCGCTCCGTATTCTAGCCCTGCGATTCTCTCTTTGGCTGTTAGAGGATGCAAGGGGGTTAATAATTGAACATTTGGTCCTAACATAGCGTTATCTCCAATCCGAATATCACAGACATCTAACATGGTACAATCAAAATTGGCATAAAAATTTTCTCCAACATAAATGTTAGTACCATAATCGCAAGAAAAACGTGGCTCCATGTAGATAGAGTCACCGGTTGCTCCAAACCATTTTTTTAAAATTGAAGCCCTTTTTTTACCATCTTTTTCTTCATTAAATGTAGCCATATTTTCTCGAGCCTTTTGGCGTAAACCTTTTAGTTCAACATCCCCAGCATCATATAATTGTCCTGCTAACATTTTTTCTCTTTCTGTCATAATCCACCTCTATTCATATATTATCCTCACTATAAAACTTTGATTCAAGATTGTCAATTTCTTTTTTAACTTTACCACAAAAAAGCTTAAGAAGAAAATTGCCTCATCAAAAAAAGCTCCCTTCATCTCCAAGCATAGAGGCTCAATGAACCTGTTAAGTTTGGAAACGAAGGGGCTTATTCTTAAAATTAATGCTAGACGTTATATCTTAGTCTCTGTCTTTTAAAACAATATTTAATAAAAGAGCAGCTAGTGTACCTGTTGAGATACCTGATGATAAGACCATTTGAAGTGGTGTTGGAAGTGAGCTTAATAATTCTGGACGAACGGTTACACCAATTCCGAGTGCGAAAGCAACGGAGATAATCAAAAGTTCACGATCTCCCATTTTTACTTGTGCTAGTGTTTTAATCCCTTGAGCAGCGACAAGTCCAAACATGATGACACCCACTCCACCTAAAACGGGTTGAGGCATGATTGAAATTAGGGCTGAAATTTTAGGGAAAATTCCTAAAGCAGTTAAGATGATTCCTGCGACTACCATGACATGTGTACTAGCAACCTTGGTTAAGGTAATCAAGCCAACATTTTGAGAGAAAGCTGTGTTAGGACCTGCACCGAAGAAACCTGCGATTAAAGAGCCAACACCATCTGCTAACACTCCATTTGCGGCACGTTCACTTGATACTTTTGTATTTGATGCCTCACCAATTGCCATCATGATCCCAACTGTTCCAATAAGAGAAACAATATAAGCAGGGATAAAGGATAAAATGGATGAAAGATCAAACTTTACCCCATAGCGAAGGATGGCTGGAAAGGAAATCCAAGCTGCATCTCCTACTGCTGATAAATCAACCTTCCCGAGAACAATACAGAGTAGGTAACCAAAAATCATGCCGATAAAAACAGAAGCAGTTTTCCAAAGGCCTTTTCCGAAATGATTAAGTAAAAGTGTAAAGACCATAACGATAAAAGCGATGCTAATATTTTCTAAAGAAGCATAATCTTTGGCACCTGAGCCCCCCGCTGCCCAGTCCATGCTAACTGGTAAAAGCGTAATCCCAATGAGTGATACAACTGTCCCTGTAATAAGGGGTGGGAAGAATTTCATCAAAGGTTTGATAAAACGGCCTAGAACAATTTCAACTAAAGAACCTGCTATAGTGGCACCAACAATCCCTGCAATCCCAAAACGTGAACCGACACTGATGGCTGGGCTTGCAAAAGTAAAGTCTGTTCCCATCATCCCAGATACACGTGCTCCGATAGGTCCAACTCCTTTTGATTGTAGAATTGTTGTAATCCCTGCAACAAAAATTGCGGCAGCAACCATAGTTGAGGTATCTTCAACACTTAATCCTAGAGCTGAAGCTACTACTAGGGGAACTGCGATAATTCCTGCAAAAGCAGCTAAAATATGTTGAAGTGCCAAGATAACTGTCACACCAACAGGTGGTTTGTCATCTATCCCGTAGAGCATTTTTTCTGGCTCTTTAACCGAATGTTCTTTAGACATGTTGTCTCCTTTGTGTAAAAATAATGATGTCATTTATTTTATCATAAGATGTTCTTTCTTTCAAGGTCAAAAACGAACATTTTATTACATATATGATTTATTTATTCGTATTTTATAAAACGACAATAATCAAAAAGACCCTCGTAAGAGGATCTCTCTGATTATTGTTGTTAGTTGGAAATTAGCATTGATTTAATCGGCTCAAAACTTTTTCGATGAATGGGAGTGATACCAAATTGATGGAGTGCTTTTAAATGCTCTGCTGTGCCATATCCTGCATTTTTTTCAAAACCATAGCCAGAAAACTTCTGATCATAATCTGCCATCATTTTGTCTCTTGTAACCTTGGCTACGATAGATGCTGCGGCGATAGACAAGCTGTTAGCATCTCCTTTGATAATAGCTGTTTGCGGTATAGATGTCTCCAACTGCATCGCATCAATCAGTAGGTGATCAGGTTTTTGGTTTAATTCACCTAAGGCTTCTAACATAGCTAACTTTGTTGCCTCGTAAATATTAACCTGATCAATGACGCTAGCATCCTTTATTCCCACTCCAACTGCTACCGCTCGTTCCATAATTTCTTGGTAAATGACTCCATGCTTTGATTTAGGAATTTTCTTGGAATCATTGAGGTAGCGGATCTTACAACCTTTTGGAAGAATAACCGCCGCAGCTACAACGGGACCTGCTAGAGGCCCTCTTCCGACTTCATCTATTCCAGCAATCCACTCCACATGATTGTCGTAGAGTGATTTTTCATAAGATAACATAGCCTCTAAGCGAGCATCTTCTGCGAGTTCTTTTTCCAATTCTTTTTGGCGTTTTTTTATAGCTGTTTGAACGCCTGTCCGATGATCTGTTGATAATTCTTGGAAAATAGGGCTGTCAAGCTGATGAACTTCCTGCAATCGTTCTTTTATCTCTTTAATCGTTGCCATCTAGATCACTTACCTTATCGAGTGTATAAGTTCCAAGACGACCATCGCGGATATCTTTTACAAACAAAGTATAAAAACGATCATAGTCATCTCGAAAACCAAGTTTTTTTGTCAGATTCATAATCATCTCAGGCGTTTCTTCATCCAGATCAATTCCCTTAAAACGCTCTAGTAATCTCTCAGGGTAGTTAGCTTTAAAGTAATCTAATCCAAAAATAGTCACCTCGTCCATAGGCAATAAATTATCCTTAATGGCCCCTGTCAAGGCTAACTTCAAACCTACAAGTTGATCTTCAAATTTTGGCCAGAGAATTCCTGGAGTATCCAGAATCTCCAAATCCTTATTAGATTTTAACCATTGTTGTCCCTTTGTGACACCTGGTTTATTTCCGACAACTGCAATTTTCTTTCCTGCCAAACGGTTCATAAGAGTTGATTTGCCAGCATTTGGGATACCAATGATCATAGTGCGCAGAGTTTCTTTTTGGATTCCTCTTTCGCGGAGACGTATAATTTTATCTTTCATCAGCTCCTTAGCTGCGTCAGTCACTTTTTTCACTGTCGCTTGTTCTTTTGAGTTGATAGATAAAGTTTTAATCCCTTGTTTTTCAAAATAGCTCTGCCATTCTTTCGTTAAAAAAGGATCAGCTAGGTCAACCTTGTTGAGAATCATAAGTTTTGGTTTATCTCCAACAATTTTGGTCAGCATGGGGTTTTGACTAGATAAAGGTAGTCGAGCATCAACTAAAATTGTTACAAAGTCAACGTGTTTAATATTTTCTTGAACTTGACGACGGGCCTTGGACATATGCCCAGGAAACCATTGAATAATTGCCATGAGTGTATAATTCCTTTCGTATCAAGGGTTTTATGGAGGTAAACTTGTCTAAATTCTATCAGGTCACCAAAAAGTCACCACTTCCATTATACCACGATTTTCTTTATTTTACCGACCTTTGTTTCCATCTAGAAACTCTTCAAATCCTTCTAATATGATAAAGAGTCATTTATGAGCTAGGTTAATCCTATCATCTTTAAACTGTTTATTATCCCTCATGTAAGCATCTATTCAAAGTATATGGATATCTTTTCATGTTTATAAAGGTGTCCATAATCCTAAAATAATGGATTGGTTAGCATCTCTCAAATGGTTATATCTTTCGTAATCTTAAAACATTCACCTCCTAAATGACCCTCTTTTTGCTATCTGAACATAAATTCAAGCCTTTCACCACCGCTAAATTATGATGGTCAATAGTTCCACTGTACCTCATCTCATATTGAGTTGTTTGATTTGCTCCATATCCTCTTGGTCTAAGGGAAAGTCCCAAATTTCTAGATTTTTTTTGAGCTGATTAAGCTACTTGGACCTAGGAATAGCAATATACCTATTCTGAGTCTGCTAACGCAAAACAATCTCTGTATTTAAAATCAAAAAATCCGAATCCTCTGAAAAATTTGAAATATCCATCACATGAATATTTCCGTATTCATAAAGTTCTTCCATAGATCGCCAAGCTCTGTAACATTTCAATGCCATTGTTTAATCGCATTGTTTTCATCTTCTCACTTCGTTCTTCTTGCTTTTATTTTACAAAGCTTACGAAGAATAGTACAATAGCAATCAAGGAAATTAGTATTCAAATATCGAATAGTGAAAGGAGATCCGATGCTACAACTTCAACAATTAGAACAACTCATCGCCTTTGCGGATCAGGGGACCTTGTCCAAGGCAGCAGAAGTTTTATTGATTTCTCAGCCCTCGCTAACGCGCAATATGCAGAGCTTGGAAGATGAATTAGGGGTTCAACTCTTTCAACGAAGCAAAAACAAGCTTGTCTTGACAGAAACTGGGGAATACACTGTCAAACAGGCAAGAAAATTGTTGAAGCAAGGTCAAACTTTTCTAGAAAATGTCCAACGCTTTTCGATGCAGGCAACTACCTTGTTTGGCGGTATCTGTGCTCCCGGGGTTGAATGGGAACTACGCTCCAGACTTGCTGAACAAGAAATCAATCAAGAAATTCGTTTGGATTTACAAGAAAATGAAGCTTTAATTTCTGGCCTGTTGGACGAACACTATCAATTCATCGTAACGGATTTCCTACTAAATGAAGATGGCATCCTATCAAATGGCTTTTTCATGGAGCAACTTTATCTCTCTGTACCTGCTACCCATCCATTTGCTCTACAAGAGAGCATTACTCTTGACGACTTAGCTGGTTTGACCATGTTATTACGGTCTGATTTGGGAATATGGCAACCACTCGTTGACAGTCTGACAGAGACAAAATTCATTGTTCAAAAAGATTGGGAAGCCTTTGAAGAATTGGTTTCAGCTTCTGCTCTGCCAAGTTTTTCTACAAACATCACCCAACTATCGTCAGAAAATGATAGTCAGAGGGTTCATGTTCCTATTTCTGATAGGGAAGCTACTAAAACATTCTATATTTCTGCCTTAAAGAAAAACAAGGCTATTTTTGACCAATTAACAAAAAACTAGGCGGAAGCGTCTAGTTTTTTGTTAGCTATTCACCATTCCCTGATAATCCATTTCATAAAGTCCAACATAGCGGCTCATGGTATAGTCCCCCATGTCTAACACTTTTTGTGTTGGAGCAGAACCTTGAAAGATAAAATAAAGGTTTTTGCCAACTAACTCATCTGTCACCAGACCGTACTGGCAATCCAATGACCAGATTGTCTACAGCAAAGACCTTTTGAATGGCCTCCTTGAACTGATCGTCTAAAAAATCTTGACCGTAACCATAAATTTTGTAGTCTGCTAAATGCAGGGTTTCATATCCTTGATTTCTGAGCAATCTTTGAGCTAGAGCAACCGTATTTCCATTTTTATTTGGACTGCCATTGATAAATAAAGTTGTCATAATCTTATTCACCTTTAATAAAAAATACTCTGCACTATTCAACAAGTGAACAATCGCAGAGTAGAAATAATAATTTATTTTTCATTAGCATGAATATCGTAGGCAGTCAAAAGATACTCTCCCACACCTGGTGCATCTGGATCGTGTGAGCCTTTGCCCTTATCAAGAGCACGAAGGGCGGCCATTTCTTCAGCGGTCAACTCAAAATCAAAAATGTCTTTGTTTGATGCCATACGGCTTTTCTTGGTTGATTTTGGCAAGACAACGATTCCCTCTTGGTTTTCAAAACGGAGGATAATTTGACCCACATCTTTACCATACTTGCTTGCTAGCTCTGTAATAACAGGCTCTTCAAAGAGATCTTTGTTGCCTTGACCGAGTGGTGCCCATGCTTCAATGGTCACTTGATCTTTTGCAAGCAAGTCACGTAATTCTTTTTGTTGGAAGTATGGGTTGAACTCAACTTGGTTGACAGCTGGGATAGTCGCAAAATTTGGAACAAATTGTTTCCAAAAGTTCGGTGTGAAGTTTGAAACACCGATGGATTTGATTTTACCAGCTGCTTTGGCTTCTTCAAGAGCTTTCCAAGCCTCTTCTACTTCTCCATAAGGTTGGTGCAGTAGATAAAGGTCCAGATAATCAAGACCCATTTTTTCAAGGGTCGCATCAATAGTAGCTTTAGCTGTTTCATAGGAAAAGTCTTGGATCCAGAGTTTGCTAGTGACAAAGATTTCTTCCCGTGGAATTCCTGAATCCTTGATTGCTTGTCCGACTTCCTTTTCATTGAAATAGGCTTGCGCGGTATCAATATGACGGTAGCCGACTTCCAAGGCTTCTTTCACGGCTGTGTAGGTTGATCCATCTGCTGGGATTTGAAATACTCCAAAACCAATGGCAGGGATTTTGTTTCCGTCGTTAAGTGTCATTGTTTGTATCATCATTTTTACCTCTTTCTTATGTATGAATCCAGTATAGACTTTATTTCTTGAATGGTACAATACCGATTTGTAATTCTAGTATGCATTTTATGAATACTAGGGCTATGCTTTTATTTTTACCTTATAAAAGGGATTGAACAACCTGCATGTTGGCTTCCTCCTTGACAATTCTCACATATAGAATACAGCTCTAACCCTCATCTGTACAATAGTTTTTTTACATACTAGTATTCAAAAATGGAATGCTAAATTGAATTCAACAATTTGAATCACTGAGTAAAATTTTCAAAGCTGTGGTTTTAACTACCATTGTAATTGGTTTCTAGGGGGAGAATTAACTTTACTGTGCTGATAAATAAATACTAAAAAACCCGTCATTGACGAGTTTTTGTTTTTATGAAATATGATGTGCTATTGTGTTTTTCCGATAAAGTCAATCATCTCATCTAACTCTTTTTTACTCTTAGTCACAAGTAGATAAGCATCATTTCCTTGTAGCTCCGCAAAAGCATCAGGCATACGTTTAACGGTCTTGAGATTGTCTGCATAGCGTTCATAAATCTCAGTAGCTGGGTAAAGGTAGTTGGTGGTGTCACGGCGTGTAGCCACAAGGCAATATTGCGGCTCAAACACACGCTCCTCCACATTTCCACCGGTCACGATATTAGCATAGTCTCGGAAAAGGTCAATTGAATGCGCATAGTTATAAGCTTCGACAGTAAAGCCCCCTGCCATACGGTTATTGTACTCAATAGCAATATAATCTTTTCCATCTTTGAAAAACTCAATGTGGAAGAAGCGCTCTTTCATTCCAAATTCTTTAATAATGGCACGACCATATTTGACTAATTGGGGATCCAACTCTTTTTCAATATAATAAGCGTTATCTTTTTTACTTTGCATCAATTCAAATGGGGTGTGAACATAAGTTAGGCCTGTTTCAAAAACCACATTTCCATGACGATCAACCAAACCATCATAGGTTGTGATGATGCTAGAATTGACAAATTTTTCAAAGAAGTAAGCAGTTTGTCCATCCCAAGCTTGTTTAAAAGTTTCCAAATCAGCTTTTTCAGTTAATTTGAAAGTTCCTGAAGCACCAACGCCATTGTCAGGCTTAGCAATCATAGGAAATCCAATTGTTTTTACAGCTTTTTCAATGTCTTTTTCTGTTTTAACCACCATGCCCGGTACGACTGGTACACCTGCTTTAGTGAAATGTTTTTTCATCTCAGACTTGTATTTCGTCTTTTTAAGGTGTCTTGGTTTAGCACCGAAAATGTTAAATTGTTCACGTAAGGAAGCGTCATTTTCCAACCAGTGCTCATTGTGGGATTCCACTCGATCAATCGGGCCATGTTTATACATCAAGAAAGCTGTTGCTCGCTTAACCTCATCAATATTCTCCAAGTCATTGACACGGAAATATTCTGTAAGAGCATAACGTAGTTCTTCAGGCAATTGATCATAGGGTTCTTGCCCAATACCTAGAACCGTAACGCCTTCTTTTTTAGCCAATTCAATGGTGAATGGTTGGAAATTTTCTGGATAAAAAGGGGAAATAACGAGATAATTCATAGGTAGTCCTTTCTAGATTAAAGTCCGATAGAATGTAAGAAGAATGGCATTTGTTTTCTCCACCAAACCCAGTCATGAGCAACATCAGTTCCCCAGGTGTCAAACCAAGCTGGAATATTCTTCTCTTCAAAGGCACGTTTTAGGTTATAGAATGAGTCCAGACCGTCTTGCTCCCAATCACCCAAACCTGTGCAAACGATAATATCAGCCTGACGGTATTTGTCAATAAACCAGCCATCATTTTGATTCCAGATGTAGTCTGCTGGTGAATTTTGATAAACGGCATCATCATGACTGTAATCTTGGTTATTGTTAAAGAATCGAGCATCATAAATACCTGAAAGGGCAATGACTTTTGTAAAGACATCAGGATGTTGAAGGAAAAAGTTTAGCGCGTGATAAGCTCCCATAGAACAACCTGTCGTCATCATACCGTCATTCCACCCTGTCTTGTATTTAATGAATGGAATCGCTTCTTCAATGACATAGCGTTCATAGGCGCGGTGAGCTTCAGCCTTATCGTGAATAGACTTCCAATCAGCTAACCAACTTTCCTTATCATAACTAGTGAGGGTGAAAAACTGGACTTTTCCAGCTTCAATTGAACCACGACAAGCTTCTATCATTCCAAAATCCGCATACTCATTGTATGAGCCACCTGATGAGGCAAAAACAACCACAGGAATACCTGCGTGACCATAACGATTGACATTCATTTCTTGACCAAGATTTCCTGACCAATGACTTAAAAATTCTACATGCATATTTTTTCTCCTAACTATTTCTAACGATTACCACTTTTCACTTAAAAAACGTAAGCAATCTGGTAAATAAGCTGCCCAAGCCTCTTCATTATGAACAGCACCTGAAACAACTTCTAAAGCAATATTATCTAGATCCACTCCTCCTGCTACCAATTGACGATAGTAAGTTAAGGATGAATTGATATAGGCTTGCTTGATGTTGCCTGCCATGAGAGTCTTATCGGTGTCATCTGCTTCTTCTGTTCCAACGTAGATATAGACACGCTGTTCTTTATCTAATGGTTGGCGTTCAATATAACGATCAAAGGCTTCTTGGTGAAGCCAATTGGCTGATGAAAAGACTCCTAAACCACCAATTTTATCTTGATAGGCTAATCCCATAAATTGTGTAATATTACCTCCAAGAGATGAGCCAATCATAACTGTGTGAGCTTTATCTGCTTTGGTACGATAGTTTTGGTCAATAAATGGTTTGACCACTTCCATCACAAATTCGGCATACAAGGTTCCTTTGCCACCAAACTGAACCCCTGGAATCCCCATTTCGCTAAACTTCCAAGCAGCGTATTCATGCATCCGTTCAGCACCATCATTGTCAATGGCAACAATTATCATCTTTGCAATATCTGGATTTCGCTTAATCGTTGGAATAATCTTCCAAGAATGACCCGAAAAGGCTTCTTTACTGTATAAAACATTTTGACCATCATGAAAATAGACGACAGGATAGGAATCAGCGGTGTCTTCTTCATATCCTTTTGGTAATAAGACACGCACACGACGTTTTCTACCAGTGAAGGGAACCTCTAATTCGTGGGTTTTCATATCCAAATAAAAATAAGATTTATTCATATCTATCTCTTTCTAAACAGCGTTTCTAGTATTATACCATAGTTTTTCAACAAATATTCAGAAAATTTAGTTATTTCCTTTCTTTTTTGAATAAAATTGTGATTAATTTGGAGAATAATGTTATTTTTAAAACTAAATAACCTTCGGGAAATCCGAAGGTTAATGATTTATCAAAGAAAAACTATTATAGAATGTAAATAATATGAGAACTAGGAGCTATTTTTTAAAAATGCTTTGATTGCTGTAAGGGCAACCTGGTTAAAGTTGCTATCTATCCAATGCCCTCCACCTTCAACTGTTACTAATTCAGAATCTGGAAATAGCTGATTGGTATCGACTGCATATTGGTAAGGCACTACATCATCCTCTGTTCCTTGTATGATCAAAACTGGTGAGGTGACTTTTTTAATCTCATTATCACCGTCAACTTACTTTTTTCATGAATTTGGTCCTTATATTTTAAGAGACTAGCTGTTTTTTATATTAAAACCTACAAATAACACCATAATAAGTGTCGTTAAGCCCGTGATTATGACTGTCAAAAGCTCCCAAGATAAACCTGTATTAACTATACTAATGCTAAAACCAACAGCAATTAAGATAAGAATACTAGAAATGATCTTTGCAGGAAGCATAAGACCTATCTTGTTATACTTGTTATGTTGCAATAACCCTAGCATAAACAAAACTAAACCACTGAAAAAGTAAATCGTTGTATAGAAAATATCTATCTCACTGTTTCTGAGAAATGTTAGAGAAATCGTAATCAAGCTTAGCCCAAAGAGAATGGGATAATGACTATAAATAGCACGAATACCCGTTTCTTCCCGTTTTACATCAAGCAGGTGATCGACTTCTACAATATAGACCATAAAAAGATTGGTTAGGGTCATAAAAATCGCAACGGATTCCCAAGAAAAATTCTCTGGACTGAAATGCTCTGAAATACCAATCAAAGACTCACCAAAGGTAATAATCACTAAGAGCGACAAGCGCTCCATCAAATGAGGAAAGTTGACTGGACTCAAGTCTGCTGAAACAAAACCACGGTTGGGATCGCTCAGCAAACCAGGCAACAACCAGGTCGAGAGAATACCGACCAAGGCAATCCACATACCTATTTTATAAGGGAACAATAGAGAAAGGAATAGAATAAAGGACCGCAAGCCTAAAATATAGAAAAACTGCTTCATCAAACTCCGATCCGCATCGTTTGAAGTCTGGAAATATTCTAAGATGTACTGGACCAAAAGCAGCAAGGAAATCATGGCCATGGGTAAAAAAATCCACACAAAGCTAGTCTGCCAATCTCCTGCAACTGCACTTGATGCCACCAAAAGACAAATCATCTGCAAAAACATAAAAATGATATTTCTCAAGCTGTTACTTCCAAAACGGTTTGTAAAGACAGTCTGCACCATCCAGGAATTAACAAAAATAATCAGGCCAACTGAGAAGTTAAAAAAGGACTGAAGACTAACGACTCCGTGATGGGCATGGTGGATAATCGACGTCAGCTGACTGATGGTATAAACATAGACTAGGTCATAAAATAATTCGGTCAACTCGACCTTTTTATGCTTGATAAAGGGCATAGAATCTCCTATCTGTTAAATTTCTTGATTTTATCAGTATAGCATAGAAGGATAGGTGATACAAATTAGCCAGAAAAAGCTAGTTTCCCTTTCGAGATGGCGATACTGTTTTCCAAGTCCTGTAAGATTTTCTCTTCCACCATATCCTGTGTTTCTGAAATATAGCGTTTAAAATGTGGTCTTAAGCGGTGGTCTTCATAGGCTTTCGCGTTTGCATACACTTCGTAGAAATAATAGCAATTGGATTGCTGACAGTCCTTTAAGGCATACATGGCTAAAACACCCGATTCTTCTTTCATAGAGGATTGCATGTTTATTAGGACACTATTTTCAAAGGTTTCCTGGCTTCCCTCTCTCACTTGAACCTGAGCAAATTTTAGGAAATGGTCTTCTGGTCCTAGCCACACTCCAGACGGCAATTTTTCTTCCAAAAACAAGGCTTCTACCTCGAAGACTTCCCGCTTGGTGAGTTTGGAGCCCACTTGATCTACATAGGCTTTAAAGTGTGGAGAATTTACATGAGTTTGATAGGCCGCTTTATCTGCATAGACCTCAAAAACCTTGTATTCCAAAGGATTTTCCTTTAAAGAACTGGCGTACATGGCAAGAGTACCTGCTTCCTCTTTATAAGAGGTCTGGAAATTTTCCACACCAATTTGGTAAAAGGTATCACGATTTTTCTCATTAACTCCTAGATGAAATAAATGAACAACTGGCTTACTCATCTATTTTTCCTCCTTTAGTAATAGTTTGATATTTTCAGAGTAAATGGCTTGCTTGTCCTCTCGAGATAAGGGCAGGGAGTCAATTGCTTCTGAGATGACCTGCGTAGCCCCTGCAGGCGCAATCCCCAAAGGCGCATCGGTTCCAAAGAGAACACGGTCTAAGCCAAAATAGTCGATGGTCAATTCTAGAGCCTTTGAATTGCCTAAGATAGCGGTATCTACATAGAACTTGCGGAAGTCCTCCACCTGTTTTTCTGGTAAAATGTACTGAATCCGTCCGCTAAAAAATGGTGCCAAGGCTCCTGCATGATGGACAATGATTTTCAGATTAGGATAGTCTTGGAATATACCAGCCTCCACCAATTGCAGCATGGCCTGACTTTGCTCGTACTCCCATGAAAAGACAATGTTGTTATCTGGTTTTCGAGTGTCAAATACAGGGTGCAACCAGATAGGAATATCCAACTCTGCACATTTGGCGAAGATTGGTCTGAAACTCTGGTCCGCAACGGACAGGCCAAGGTGTCTTGAAAACAGCTGGATTCCAGCAATTTCAGAATGTTTCACTACAAAGTCTTCCAAAATTTCCAAACTTCCTTCAATGTTGTTCAGGGCCAGCATGGCCACACCAGCAAAAAATTGATTTGGATAGGATTGAACAGTTTCCAAGAGTTCTTGATTGGCCTCTTTTACCAAAGTCAAGGCTAGCTCTGCTTCAAGATAATCTTCTGGATTAACATTGACAAATGAAATAATCTGTTTGACAGTTGAATCTTGCAGAGCCTGCCTTTTTTCCATATCTTGTAGGACAGGATTCTGGAGAAAGGGCATTTTTTGAGGCAAGGCTGGATCAAGGGCCAACATTTTTTGGTAAAACTGGGGCAACAATACATGGGCAAATACATCTATTTTCATACATCAATCTCCTTCCAGCTATCCTTTTCATCGGATAAAATCGCATAGTCTTCAAAGTAGGAAAGGTCTTGTTCAATCTCACCTGATTCGTACAGAGCTATTTTTTTCTCCAAGCGGTCAATGGAGCGTTGGAGATTAGCTTGCTTTTGGTAAAGCGTTGCCAGTTGCCCCCGCAACAAGTTTTCACGTTGGTCTGCGGTACTACTACCTTGTTTCAATAAATTGGCATATTCTATTAGTTTCTCTATCGGTACACCAGAATGCCTTAGACAGATAATCATCTCCAGCCAATTTAAATGACTTTTAGTGAAGTAGCGATTGCCGTTGCTCTGCCTTGGGATATCAGGCAAAAGACCAATACGTTCATAATAGCGTAAGGTATTACTGCTAATTTGGTATCTTTTGCTGACTTCTGTAATTGTATAACGTTCCGTACTCATTACAAGAACTCCTTCCATCATTTTACACCTTTCATTATACTACTTATAGTTCACTATAAGTCAATCAAATCACAAAATCTTTTATATGGTCTTGAAAAAAATAAATATTGGAGTAAACTATAAGATGTTAATCAAAGGAGGCTTTATGAAAATTTATGTTCAATTTATGATTATTCTTTTCTTCGCCTTTGTAGGAGAAGGCATCTCAACGCTTGGGCATCTTCCCATACCAGGTAGCATTATTGGCTTGTTACTGCTTTTTATCGCTCTAAAAACAAAACTGATTCGGTTGAGGCATATTCACTTAGTGGGGCAATTTTTACTAGCCAATATGACGATTTTATTTTTACCTGCTGCTGTTGGGATTATGGAGCGCTATCAGGAAATTGTACCTTATTTATTTCCGATTAGCTTAATTCTTTTCGGGGCCTTGGTTTTAAATATTGTTGTGATTGCTTTTATTGTAGGTTTTATAAAAAATAAATTTGAAGGAGACTTTCCAAATCATGACTGAACTCACTCTGAATCCTATGTTTGGGATTTTCCTGTCTATTTTGGCTTATTATATTGGTTTATTACTATTTAGGCGTTTCCCACATCCTATAACAACCCCTCTTTTAGTTGCTACAGCTCTTGTTATTATTGGATTAAAGCTGTTTCATATTCCGTATAAAAACTACTATGTTGGAGGAGCCTATCTCAATATGTTGATTGTTCCTTCGACCGTGGCTTTGGCTATTCCCTTGTATCGTAATTTCCATTTGATGCGACATCATTTTAGGAGTATCTTTTTCAGTATTACCCTTGCCACTATTATCAATACCCTCTATACTCTTTTAGTAGCAAAATATTTTGGAATGAAATACTTTTTAGCCATCTCCCTTATCCCAAAATCAGTGACAACCGCCATGGCAGTTGGAATGATTGATAAGATGCAAGGAATTACCACGGTGACATTATTAGTTGTTGTCATCACAGGCATTCTAACCAGCGTGCTCGGTCCTGTTTTGCTCAAATGGTTAAACATCAAAGACCCTATTGCTATTGGCGTTGCTTTAGGAGGAACAGGTCATGCCATCGGAACAGGGGCCGCTTTAAAATATGGACAAGTCGAGGGAGCAATTGCTGGCTTATCTATCGGAATTACGGGTATTCTTTATGTTATCGTCAGCCCCATCCTTGCTCAACTCATCTTATCCTAGCAAGTTTTAAATGTTGTCTAAAAAAATTATCTATCAAAAAACACTAAGTTTCAAAAGAAACTTAGTGTTTTTAGTAGCATTAATAATAAACAGTAAATTCAGGCCTCATCACCAAAATGATACAATAGTATAAAATTCAAATACCGAGGGCTGATACCTCAGACGACTCTCGATTTGTTTTTTATATGTGCTAGCTTTTAATCCTAATTGTACCAATTTACACCCCCTGTTAGATTCCATTATACCATATCCTTTTTCTTACATTTAGTAATCACTTCTCTTACGACTTGTTTGCTATTTTTGATACAATAAATCAGATCATTTTCAGAAAGGAATGACTTTTTTTATGTCAAAAAACAGACCAGCATCCCCTATATTGTTAGGAAGTAGTCTTTATCTCGTTCTTCTTTGGTTGATTGTTTTGTTCCAAACTTCTATTTTTCACAATTGGAGCATGAAACATTTTTATCTTGGGATTGACAGCATTCCAGCATTACTTGATGGCAATATCATAGACAACTTGTTATCCAAGGGAAAAAGCTGGCTCATCATTAGCGCTATTTTCTTCTTACTTGAGATTATCCTTTACTTCTATCTGAATGACTTTTTCTTTAAAAAATTAAAAGCGACAACTCAACGAGGTAGCCAAAGTTTGCGGTGGAGTTATTTGTTTTTAAATCTTGTCCCAATTTTTCTGTTGCTAGTCGGTGTAATCTCTAGTTTCCAAACGAGTCTAACCCTTTATCAAGACTACACTGCTTTTCGTAGCTTGGACTTAGACCAGGTGATAAAAGGATTAAACCAAGAAATCTCAACCATGCCACTCAACACTTTAAAAGATATTCAAGCCATCTTAGAAAGCCTGAAACGCTACATTCACGATAACAGTATCTTACTAAACATGTATAACTCCTTCTTTAAACAATATGATCTCGTTGCCAATCTTCTTGCTTGGTGGAACAATTGCTTCCTTCTCTTATTATCTTTGGCAAGTTTCTTACAGATACGTCTATTTTGGCGAAATAAAAGCTCCTTTAAACGTCTTAGCCTTACTATCACATATGAAAAAGACTAACCAAACTCTCTCAAATTCTATATTTGAGAGAGTTTTTCTTGTTTTCATCGTAAATAACTTCTATTTTTACTCAAAATTTATTATAATTTAACATTAGAGGTGAAAAAATGAAAAAACAAGCTTTTAGTTCCGAAAACTATTTAGATTTACAACGTGACCATATCCTTGAGCGCATTGAGCAATTCGGTGGAAAACTCTACCTTGAATTTGGTGGGAAGATGTTGGAAGACTTCCATGCCGCACGCGTCTTACCTGGATATGAGCCAAATAATAAAATCAAACTCCTTCACGAATTACGTGATCAAGTTGAAATTGTCATTGCCATCAATGCTAGTAATATTGAACATTCTAAAACTCGCGGTGACTTGGGGATTTCTTATGACCAGGAAGTATTTCGTCTGATTGACACTTTCAATGAACTCAACATTTTTGTTGGTTCTGTGGTCATTACGCAATATACTGGTCAGCCTGCAGCGGATGCTTTTCGTAAAGAGCTTGAAAAAAATGGCATCGCATCTTACCTTCACTACCCAATCGCTGGTTACCCAACAGCTATCGACCATATCATTTCACCAGAAGGTATGGGGAAAAACGACTACATCAAAACAAGTCGCAATCTAGTTGTTGTCACAGCACCAGGACCAGGCTCAGGTAAATTAGCAACCTGTTTATCCCAGCTCTACCATGACCAAGTGAATGGCGTGACCTCTGGTTATGCAAAATTTGAAACTTTCCCAGTTTGGAATTTGCCACTCCATCACCCTGTTAACCTAGCTTATGAAGCAGCAACAGCAGACCTTGATGATGTCAACATGATCGATTCTTTCCACTTAGAAGCTTACGGGGAAACAACTGTCAACTACAACCGCGACATTGAGATTTTCCCTGTAGTATCGCTCATGTTAGAGCGCATTCTAGGGAAATCACCATACCAATCCCCAACAGATATGGGGGTTAATATGGTTGGCTTTGCGATTACAGATGATGAGGCTGCTCGTGACGCTTCTAAACAAGAAATTATTCGTCGTTATTATCAGACTGTGGCAGACTACAAAGAAGATAAGGTGGCAAAATCTGCTATCACCAAGATTGAACTATTGATGAATAACCTTGGTATCACTCCACTTGATCGTCAAGTGACCGTCGTTGCTCGTCAAAAGGCTGAGGAAACTGGACAAGCTGCACTGGCTATGGAATTGCCTAATGGTCAAATTGTTACAGGTAAAACATCAGAACTCTTTGGTCCATCTGCTGCTGTCATCGTTAACGGGATTAAAGCACTAGCAGGTATCGACAAGGACACACACCTCATTCAACCAGACTATGTTAAACCTATTCAAGATTTAAAAGTTGACCATCTCGGCAATCGCAACCCACGTCTTCACTCAAGTGAACTGCTTATCGCTCTAGCCATCACTGCTATGACTGATAAAAATGCCAAAAAAGCCATGGAAGAACTTGGAAATCTGAAAGGATCTGAAGTTCATTCCAGTGTTAGCTTACCTGAAGAAGACAAAAATGTTTTCCGTAAACTTGGTATCAATGTTACCGTTGATCCCAATAGACAAAGCGAGACACTCTATAAAAAGTAAACACATCACAAAAGAGCTGGGGGAATTAATTCTCTCTAGCTCTTTTGTTCTAAAACTACTAGCAACGAGGTTTTTATGAAAATCGTCCAGTTTTTAAAAACATCTATTACAGTTGGGGTGACACTTATGATGGCATTGCTAACCCTTTCTGCCTTTCTTGTCCAAACGATTATTTATGTCGTTCGATATGAATGGGCAGATATGATTAGTCCTAGACCCTGGGTCTATCTCTGCTTACTAGCTTTTTTCCCCTTAAGTATCATCATTAATAAGCTTCTTGACCACCTCACAAAAAAGCAACTCTTCATTTTGCTAGCAACACTCTTCAGCCTAGGTGGGCTACTTCTTATTGCCTTGACGACTGATATTACACGAGATGATGCAGCGACAGTCTTTCGTTCAGCTGTCAGTATCAATCAAGGTAACCTTTCCTCACTTAATGAAGGTGCCTACCTCTTTCGCTACCCTCACCAATTAGGGTTGGTTACATTTGAGCGTATTATCCTGACAATCATTCCGATTCCTAGTATGGTTGTTTTCTTCCTGCTTAATATCCTTGCCATTATTCTCACGAATGCTATGACTTGGAAAATAGCTGAACTCCTCTTTGATAATGACCGTGTCAGCAAGTGGACCATTTTTCTCAGCTTTGCCTTTCTTCCTCAGTTTTTCAATATCCTATTTGTTTATGGTATTGTTTATAGTTTAGTCATAGCGAGCGTTGGCATTTATTTCTTTATCCGATACCTATCAAATCATCAACGCAAAGATGCTCTAGTTAGCCTGTTGACTCTTGCAACTGCCTACTGGATAAGAAATAATAACATCATTCTCCTCATAACTCTTTCTGTTATTATCCTACTTGAAGCTATTTGTCAAAAGAATAAACGTTTGATTTGCTACCCCATTGTTCTTTTTGGGCTAGCGATTAGCTTTAACAAAGCAACTCTCAGCTACTATCAACATTTAGCTGGCCATGAATTAAAAGGTACGCCTAAAGTTGCTTGGCTAGCTATGGGGCTTCAGGATTTAAAAGATAATCACCGTCAACCTGGATGGTACACTTCTTATGTCAGAAATATTTATTTTGAAAAATCTGGAGACTACGATCAAATCAAAGAAGATGCTGATAAAATGGTTACCCATGAGATGCAAAAATTTTTTGAAAAACCAGCTTATGCTTGGACATTCTTTTCTACTAAATTTTTGACCACTTGGACAGAATCAACCTTCCAATCAATCTGGTCAGGACCTAGTAAACCTCAAAAGCAACCCCTTGATAATATTTATGCAGCCTCTATCTTTAATGGCAGATGGGGGTATCGTATCATTTACCAAGTGACACATGCTATGCTGATTCTTATCTACTTAGGGGCATTTCTCTATCTTATCTTTTCTAAAAATATGAATCTTATCAACCTCTATCCTTTCATCTACCTCGCAGGTGGCATTATATTCCACTTACTTTGGGAAACTAAGAGCCAATATGCAATCCCCTACGTGTATCTCTTAATTCCTTTTGTCGTAAAAGGTTGGCAAGAGGCCTATCATTTCTTCAAACAAAATAAAAAGAAAAACTTCAAGAACTAAAATGTCTTGAAGTTTTCTCTTTATTCTGATACCAGAAGCATGGATTTAATGGCTTTTCGGTCAGCCATATCTTGGTAAGCCTGGTTGACATCATCTAGCTGATAGGTGTCTGTAAAGACTTTACCTGGATTGATATCGCCATTTAATACTGCTTGAAGAAGAACGGTTTTAACATAAGTCGTTACTGAAGCAGATCCGCCTCCAATGGTAAGGTTTTGCGCAAAAGTTGAGCCAAGTGGACGGTTATTATAGTGTGGGACCCCAACATAACCAATGCGACCACCATTATGAAGAACACCGATAGCTTGCTCGATAGCAGCCTCAGTTCCCACACATTCTAGGGCAGCATCTGCACCACCACCTAAAATCTCACGAACTTTGGCAATACCTTCTTCACCACGTTCAGCGACAACAGCTGTAGCACCAAGCTCTAAGGCTAATTTTTGACGATCTTCATGACGGCTCATCATGATGATTTGTGAAGCTCCTCGCATCTTAGCTGCAATGACAGCACATTGACCAACAGCACCGTCACCAATGACCACAACCTTATCCCCTTTTTCAACTTGAGCGACTCGTGCCGCATGGTAACCTGTTGGCATCACATCAGCTAGGGTTAAGAGGGATTTTAACATCCCTTCAGAATAATCTGATGGTTGCCCTGGGATCTTGATCAAGGCCCAGTTTCCATAGTGGAAACGCAAATACTCTGCTTGGAAACCACCGCCCCAGTTCGTTGGTGCTGGGTGGTTGTCACAAGTCCCATCAAAACCTGCACGACAGGCCGCACACTCTCCACAACCATGTGTGAAAGGCGCAATCACAAAATCTCCTGGTACTAAGGTAGTGATGTCTGGACCGACCTCCTCAACAATGGCCAATGCCTCATGCCCTGAGTTATTAGTATGACTTTCCCGTGCATCTCCATGCGAATAGGACCATAAATCTGAGCCACACACACAAGCTCTCACAATGCGTAAAATCACATCATCACTGGCTTGAATCTTTGGCTTGTCAACTTCCTCAATAATCATTAACCCAGCTTTTTCAAAAATAGCAGTTTTCATTAGTTTCTATCCTTTCTATAGTGGCGCATCATTTGACAGCCCCTTTTGGTAAATGGCAATTTTATGATCTAAACGCTTAAGAGCAGCCTCCTGTTCCTTAAGACGTGCTTTCAGCTTGTCACGCTCGGTTTGTAACAACTCCAAACGCTCAAGACGCGTCTTGTCTCCTTGACCATATAAGGTCATATAGGTCGTCAAAGAGTCAACAGACAAACCCGCTGAGCGAAAACATTTCACGAACTCTAAAGCCTCTAAATCCTTCTGCTGAAAATCACGAATACCTGATTTATTCCGTGTAATCGGTGGAACTAAACCAATTTTTTCATAATAACGAATGGTGTCGGCAGATAAGCCCACCAGGTCAGCAGCAACTTTTATATTCATTCCCCACCTCCATCCTTGATAGCCCTATTATATACCCTAGAGTTAACTCTAAGTCAAGGAAAAAGATTATTTTAATTTTTTGACGATAAATTCAAAACTAAACAAGATCCCGACAGAAATCAAAATAGGTATCATATAAGATTCTTGAAATCCGATAAATGAGTAAACGATCATCCCAGCTGTAAAAGGAGCACTCATTGTCACTCCTAAAAAACTACAGGCAGAAATTATTATAAAAATCGGAGAATACTTTACCCAACCCAATACTCCCCCCAACAAAACAATAACCTCCCCAAAGACGGCACCAATTGAAATAGAAGGCGTCATCGTCCCACCATAAGAGCCAAATCGTAAGCAGAGTAAGACAATAATAAATTTTAATACAAATAGCGCCACTGCATCACTGAGTCGCATTCCATCCAAACTTGACTGAATCAAAAGAGAGCCATTTCCAAGTAAACTTGGGAAATAATAACTTAGTAGTGCTAGTAAAACAAAAACTACTGGTAATTGCCATAAAATTCGCCTATCTTTAGTTCGATGTTTACTAGCACTCTTACTGAGGCTAGTAAACACTTTAGCGGTAGGTATCGTTATCAACGTCATAAAACTACTGATAACAAGTATTGACCAATTTACTGGTTGACTGGCAACATGGTACATGGGGGCATTACTAATTTCAATATTTGCAATAAATGTAGCACCATATGATGTGATAGCTATTATCAGGAAATTCAAAATCGTTAATGGAATACGGTATATCTCAAAAGCAAATAATATACTTGCGAATGGAATTTGATAAATCGCAGCCAAACCAGCAACCGTAGAAGCTGCTACCAATACTGACCGTTCTTCTGCTGTTATCGATACTTTTTTTGCTAAGTAAGTCGATAACAAACTCCCGAATTCTCTTGGAGCAACCTCTTTTCCTATAGGCGACCCTAAGCCTACTGTCACAATTTGTAAGAGAATATGTCCCATCTGTCTACCAAAATTGGGTAATTGTTCACTAGAGGTTTTAGGAAAAATCTGCTTCTTTAAAGAAATTATTCCATTGCTCTGTCTTTGAAGAAAATACCAGCCTACTGAACTAATAAGACCCGATACAATAACGAGTTGGCTACGCTGACCAGAAGTAGAGGTTTGCAAAATATCTGACCAGAAAAAATCAAAAACACAGTGTAGTATAATGGCACCCACTCCAACCATAATAGCTAGAGTAACGGATAGTAACAGTAAACTTATATTGTTTTTACTCAAAAATGAGCGCATTGTATTTTACACCTTTCTAGAAAAGTTCCCTAATCCAAGTCAACACCAAATACTTGTAAACTCTCTCGTTCTTGATTGGTTAAGGCTCTATATTCTCCCAATGCTAAGTTGGTATCTAAGCTTAGAGGTCCCATTGTTAAGCGCTTTAAATCAATAACCTCTTTTCCACAAGCTGCGACCATTCTTTTCACCTGATGGAACTTTCCTTCTTTTAAAGTAATATGCACTAAACTAGTTTTTTCCTCTTCATTACGTTCTAAAATATCAAGCTGAGCAGGTAGGCAAGTAAAATCTTTGAGGGCAATACCTCTTTCAAAAGCTGTTATATCTTCACTTGTCATAATACCTGCAACCTTAGCTTCATAACGCTTACTGACATGTTTTTTAGGTGATAGCATAGCATGAGCTAGTCCCCCATTATTTGTCAAAAGCAAAAGACCATGAGTATCAATATCAAGTCTCCCAACAGGAAAGACATCTTTATAGTGCGCCCGTTCATCTAGAAGATCTAGCACAGTTTTATGCTTACTATCTTCGGTTGCGGAAATCACGCCTTTGGGTTTGTTTAACATATAATACACAAAACGTTCATGATTCAGCACTTGTCCAGACACACTGATCTGATCCTGTTTAGGGTCAACTTGCCTTTTAGGAGAAGTCTCGACTACTTCATTAACCTTAACGGTTTTATTTTTTAAAATCTTTTTGACCTCAGTTCGTGACCCCACACCACAATCTACTAAAAATTTATCTAATCTCATATAACCTCTCTATGTTTTTCTAAGCGAAATAAACCTTCCTTGTCAGGATACTGCTCTCCTTTTTTGATGCTATAACCAAATTTTTGATAAAAGCCGACAGCCGTTATAGAAGATGGAATTTCAATTCGCTTACTTTTTATAAAATAGCTATCTTGTTCCAACGTTTTCATTATCAAAGAGCCCAATCCTTGTTTTTGATGGTCTGCCGAAACAAAAATCGTAAACAAACTCGCCTCATCTTCTTTATCCCAATAGGGACCTATTGCGCCACAAGCTACCAGAGTAGCATCTTTTTCAACCACATAAAAATGTGTCCATGAGGCACGTTTGATCAAAGCATCTGCAGATAAACTTTCTACAACCTGCTCAATATAAGCTGTCTCATAATCTTTTTGATTGATTTGGCGTAAGCTTTTAGCAATCATTTGGGCTAATGGTTCTGCATCCTTTTCTTGAAATAATCGAATCATACTTCCCCTCTCTTTTAATCATTATAGCACAGCTTTTACAAAAGAAAAAACGCTCAAAGAGCGTCAATTGTTAGCTATTAGAGATCTGAGATTGCTTTTTGTAAGTGTAATCTTTTAGGATTTGATAGGCACTTGCTGAGACTGGAACTGCCACCAGCATCCCCAATACACCACCTAATGCGCCACCAAGAGTAATGGCAAGTAGAACCCACATCCCAGGTAGTCCGATTGAGCCTCCGACAACACGTGGATAAATCAAGTTTCCTTCAAATTGTTGTAGTAACACGATAAAAATCAAAAAGATAAGGGCCTGTTTAAAATCTTGAGTTAAAATTAAGATCACTCCCACACTCGTTCCAATATAGGCACCAATCACAGGAATTAAGGCAGTAAAAGAAATCAGGACACCAATCGTTGCAGCATAGGGTAAACCAAGTAAGCTCATCCCAATAGCTGTCAAGGATCCTAAAATCATAGCTTCTAAAGTCTGACTAACAAAAAAACCGTGGAAACGTTGATTTAAAACGTCTAGGACATAATAAATCCCTTTGGCGTATGGTTTGAAAAAGGTATCGATTAAAAGTCGAAACTGACGCCCTAGAGTTTCCTTATTGACCAAAACATAAGCCGAGAAAATTAAGCTCACGACCACATTTAGTAAGGTTGAAGCTATGGAGGTAACCGAGATTAAGATACTGGTTAGACTACTTAACAACTGGCTAAGAATCTGTTTGCTAAAATTGATCAAGGTATTCGTTACTTCTGCTTCTCCTCCAAGTGCATTGATAAGGTTTGAGACGATCTCACTTTTTTGGATATGATTTAATAACTTCGCAATATCTTGAGGATTAATCGATAAAAGAGACTGTAAACTGGTAATCAAATCTGGTAATACAATAGTGAAAATCATATAAACGACAGCTGTAAAAGTCGCATAAGCTAATAATAAAGAAAAGCTTCTTTTAAATTTTAAAATGTAATCAACCTTGATAAGTTTAACAAAAAGTTTTTCATAAGCACTCATCACAATATTGACAACAAAAGCCACTCCTGCGCCAACAATAAAGGGATGAGCTGCTTTGTAAATCGTTTGAAGTAAGGTAGCGCCGCTTGACCAATTACTTTGAATAAATAAACATGTCACAAAAATAAGAACCACTGAGCTAATCAGTCGTTTATCAAATTGCATGGTTGTCCTCGTTTCCAATCATCATTTTCTATTTATTATACAGATAAAAATACTTTTTGTCACCTTTTCTAGCCACTGTTATATTAAGTAGTTAATTCCTTGACATTATTTTATAAAAAACATATAATCTAGTTATCAATACTAGATAAAAGAGAGGTTGTGACATGATGAATACCATTCCCTACTGGGATGAGCTGCCAGATTTGGATTTATACCTTGATCAGATCTTACTGTATGTCAATCAATATACACAATATAGCCTAGATCCCAAGGATAAAGGTCTGACAGCCTCGATGATTAACAATTACGTTAAACACAAACACATTGATAAGCCCATCAAAAAAAAATATCAAAAACATCAACTTGCTCGTCTGATTGCTCTAAATAGCCTAAAGCATGTTTTTTCTATCCAAGAGATTAGCCATACTTTAAATCTATTATCTGAAAAACAAGATTCAAAAACACTTTATAACCACTTTGTTGATTGTATGAGAAATCAGGAAAATAATGAGACACCAGAAATTATTAGGTGCGCCTGTCAATCCCTCAAACTTTATTATAAAACCCATCAATTAACCTTAGATTTAGAAGGAGAACGCTCATGAATCACAGTCTAAAACTCAGTGCCCCACTCTCTTTTGGAGAAGAAGTCGCCAATAGTGTGACACACGCTATTGGGTCAGCTATCATGTTAAGCTTATTACCTATTACTGCTATCCATGCTTATCATGATTATAATAAGACTGCAGTTGTAGGGATGTCTATTTTTGTCATCAGCCTATTTCTGATGTTTCTATCTTCAACCATCTACCACTCCATGCCTTATGATTCAACTCATAAATATGTCTTACGTATTATCGATCATAGTATGATTTATATTGCAATTGCAGGGAGTTATACACCTGTTGCTCTTTCTTTAGTTGGAGGATGGTTAGGTTATGTGATTATCACGCTACAATGGGGAATCACAATTTTTGGTATTCTTTATAAGATTTTTGCCAAACATATCAATGAAAAATTCAGCCTATTTCTTTATCTTTTTATGGGGTGGTTAGTCATTTTTATCATTCCAGCCATTTTGCAAAAGACTAGCATGACATTTGGACTTCTCATGCTAGCTGGTGGTTTATCTTACACAATAGGTGCTGTTTTCTATGCTAAAAAGAAACCCTATTTTCATATGATTTGGCATCTCTTCATTCTCTTAGCATCGACTTTGCAATATATAGCCATTGTCTATTTTATGTTATAAAACAACAACCGCAAAATAAATTCTTGCGGTTGTTGTTTTAGGTTAATTCATTAAAATCCCAAACATCATCTACCCAGCCTTGATAAAAATCTGGCTCATGGCAGACCATAAGGATAGAGCCTTTATAGGCTTTTAAAGCACGCTTTAATTCATCTTTTGCATCAACATCCAAATGATTGGTTGGCTCGTCTAATACCAAAACATTATTTTCGCGATTCATTAGTAAACAGAAACGAACTTTTGCCTGTTCCCCACCTGATAAAACCTGAATCTGACTTTCAATGTGTTTTGATGTTAAACCACATCTTGCTAGGGCTGCACGAACTTCAGCTTGATTTAAAGCAGGGAAAGCATCCCAAACGGCTTCAAGTGGTGTTTGACGGTTACCACCAGCTACTTCTTGCTCAAAATATCCCAACTCTAAATACTCACCTCGCTCAACTGAACCAGATAAGGGTGGGATGAGGCCTAATAAACTCTTTAGAAGTGTTGATTTTCCGATACCGTTGGCACCAACAATCGCAATCTTTTGGTTACGCTCAAATGTGAGATTGAGAGGCTTTCTGGTCAACACACGGTCATAGCCAATTTCTAAATCGGTTGCTTGGAAAATAAAACGGCTTGGTGTGCGTGCCATCTTAAAATCAAAAGATGGCTTAGGCTTTTCAGCTTGTAGCTCAATAATTTCCATTTTGTCCAACTTCTTCTGACGTGACATGGCCATATTACGTGTTGCCACACGTGCTTTGTTACGATTAACAAAATCTTGAAGGTCTGCAATTTCTTTTTGTTGGCGCTCATAAGCTGCTTCAAGTTGTGCTTTTTTCATAGCATGTACTTCTTGAAATTGATAATAATCTCCAGTATAACGTGTCAATAATTGATTTTCAACATGATATACAATATTAATCACATCGTTTAAAAATGGAATATCATGAGAGATTAGGACAAAGGCATTTTCATAATTTTGAAGGTAGCGTTTTAACCAGTCAATATGTTCGGCATCTAGATAGTTGGTTGGCTCATCTAATAACAAAATATCTGGCTTTTCTAAGAGAAGTTTAGCCAGTAGAACCTTAGTCCGCTGTCCTCCACTTAAAGCTGTGACGTCCTTATCCATCCCATAATCCATAACACCTAAAGCGCGTGCGACCTCATCGATCTTGGCATCTAGGGTATAAAAATCACGGCTTTCTAAGCGGTCTTGTAACTCACCAACCTCTTCCATAAGAGCATCCACATCAGCTTCCTCTTCTGCCATTGACATATAGATGTCATTGATGCGAGCTTCTGTTTTAAACAATTCATCAAAGGCTGTACGAAGAACATCTCTAACCGTTTGTCCCTCATTTAATACAGCATGTTGGTCCAAATAACCTGCTGTGACATACTTAGACCACTCCACCTTTCCTTCGTCTGGTTGCAATTGCCCTGTCACAATGCTCATAAAGGTAGATTTCCCTTCTCCATTTGCACCGACTAAGCCAATATGCTCTCCTTTCAACAAACGAAAAGAGACATCCTCAAAAATAGCACGGTCCCCAAAACCATGACTAAGATTTTTTACTTCTAAAATACTCATACGCACTCCATCATATCAATTTTACTAAAAGTCAATAACTTCACTATTATAGCATAAAAAAGAGAGATAGTAGATTAAAAATAGACTTATCATCAAATGACTTATGTAGCGTTACAATAGATGTGAGACTTCTAGAAGTCAAAAAGAAGATTCCCTGATATGATAAGAGTACCACCACTCACCAAAAAGGAATCTTCTCATGACTAGTATATCACAAAATCTTCGCTATTTACCACATACTCTAGAAACACGTTATCACGCTGTTAAAACCTACCAAAATGGTGCCTCTGTCGCCTTCATCTGTCGACGTTACAAAGTTTCAAAAGCCTCTCTCATGCGCTGGAACAAGCGTTTTGATGGAACTAAAGAATCATTGAAAAATCGATCCCATCGACCTCTAACACCTCATCCAAAGGCTCATACCCAGCAAGAGCTAACCTGGATTAAAAACTGCATCAAAAGAAATCCAAACGCAACCCTCATCGAAATTTTTTACAAACTCAAAACGAATAAGGGATATGATAGACACCCTTGCTCACTCTTTCGAATCTTGAGAAAGCTGGACTTCTTCAAATCCCCTAAAACAAAGAAAAAACCTTATGTCCCAAAACCATATGACACGCCGACTAAACTTGGTATCAAGTGGCAGATGGATGTCAAATACGTCCCAACTCACTGCTACACAGGAAAACTACCCGACAAGTTCTACCAGTATACCGTCATTGATGAGGCCAGCCGAGAACGCTTTATATTCCCTTTCAAAGAGCAGTCGTCCTACTCAACGGTTCAATTTCTCAAAATGGCTATCAAACACTTTGGATACAAACCAAAAATCATCCAAACGGATAATGGCTTCGAGTTCACTCATTTCAAAGAGACCAAACAAGTTCACCCACTAGACTTGCTGTGTCAGGAACTTGGCATTGAGCACAAGCTGATTCGTCCTCGAACACCCAGACATAATGGCAAGGTTGAACGCAGTCATCGAAATGACAATCGACGTTTCTACCAGCACTTGACCTTCTACTCCTATGACGATCTGATCAAGCAGATGAAAACCTATCTTTATCGTTCTAATCGACTCCCTATGCAGACTTTAGGCTGGAAATCTCCTATCGATATCAGAAAAGCTTTACTAGGAGCTAGCTCCTAGTAAAGCTTAACAAATGGATAACTTCAAAATAACATTTTTGGTCTCACATCATTGACAAAGGTACAAAATAGACTTATCATCAAATGACTTAGTATTTCTTCCGCATTCGTTTGTTCATCATTATTTTCCTTTCCATGTTTTCGATACTGCCTTTATTAATCCTACGATAAAGACTACCCAAATCGTCAAGATCAATGCAGCCAACGCTGACAAAAATAAAAAGCAGATAAACTGCCATAACATCTCTAACATTTATTCCTCCTGTTTTTGGGTAATAAAAAAGCACTTAGATTGCTCTAGGTGCTATTCTTCTACAATTTCAAATTCTTCAGATGGGTATAAATAATCTTCACCAGATTTATCGATTACTCGGTACCATCCTTGCTCAATTGAAATAATTTCATAAATTTTTCCATTATCCAAAGTATGAGATTCGGTTTTTCCAATGTACCTAGCTTTCATTATAACCACCTCTTGATTTTAAATTCAACTTTACCTACATTCTTCGCTTGATACCAATGGGCTTCTATTTTTCTACCATCAGACAAGATTGCATGACCTTTTACTTTTTGCCAATCTTTTGCTTTACCGCCATGCACTCTCACTAATCGGCGGATATCATCTATTTGTCTTCTGACATCTTTCCCGGCAATAACTTCAACATTTGTGATTGTACTACCTCGCTTAATTAAATAATCACCTCTAACAGGATAATCAGATTTAACATAGATATCTCTAGCCATAGCACTTAGTGAATGTGGGAGTTGGATATCTTTCATCTTAATTGTATCACTTCTTGGTTCAATATCAAGTAATTTACGGTTATCGTTCAGACCTTCACGGTCAACTGAATAATAAGCCCCTGTCGTACAGCGACAATTAGGGTGAAAAGGCGGTGCATTGTAACCAGGCGCCATCGCTGACACTTTATAATGAGTACCGTTCAAAGGAGCGCAGACACCACAAGCGCCACTTTCAGCGATAATCTCATACTCATCAAAGCCGTTAGCCTCATAGTTTAACCTCTGAGCCTCCGAATAGACTCTGGCAGTCTCAGTTACTGCCAACCGTCTAGCGTAGCTGTATGATACCTTAAATTCCCTCTCAAGCTGTTTTATCAATGGCGCTGTGCCATGACCACGTAAGACCGTGTCAGAAACAGCTTTTTTCACAACAGACCGTAGGGCATCTTGCCTTTTCCAGATGGTTTTATCCCATCTTGCGCCGTGAAAATTAGCATAGATGATAGCCTCAGCGTTTATATTAGGTGTCTTGTAGCTCGCTAGCGTGTCTTTCAATATCCCAGACGAATAAAGATGCTCACGTCTAACAGCTTCAAGTAGATGCCTTTGCGTATTCTCATGCTCACTCATAGCCAACTCGTATTGTAGCAGCTTAAGATTAGCTTGTAAGACTTCCAAACGGCTTGTTTTCATCTTGAGGTTATAAAGCCTCATCAAGTCATTCTCAGCCTTAGTAAAGTAAGACGCATCAACTATCTTACCGCTAGCACGTAAACGCTCAGCGCGTTCTACCAACTGTTTAGCTTTGAATCCTACCAACGTCACATCAATCTTATCAGCTTGTTTTTGAGCTTCTAACTTAGTGATGCCGTTCCTATCTGCATAGCGTTGCCAGAAACCATCGATTTCGTTCTGAATGTCTCTGATATGTTGCTGATAGACTGCTTTTAATTGCGCTTCAAATTCAGCATCTGAGCTAGCTCTAACAGCTTCCTCAAGCTTGTAGCGGTCACGCCAATAATCAATCGACATCTGCCATCACTTCCTTGCTTTCGTCCTCTGCTGGTTGGTTATAAATATCAGCAAAGCGCTGGTTGATTTCCATCTCTTTCTCAAGCAAGCTAGAGTGTTCAGCTTCTTTGTCCATCTTCTCAAGCTCTTGTTTTGGATTATCAACGATAGACAAGACAGATAATTTAGTTTCGTCTGATACCTGTCCAGATAATTGCGCTACCACTTGCGCTTCTTCTAAGATATTTCTTGGAACATTTCTAGTAAACTGATACTCTATATCCGTCCACGCATCGCTTGGAACGCTCGCCATCGGTACGTTAAAGACAACTTCATACAGACGATTTAAAGCAGATTGCATCTTTCTATCTTTGATCTTAGCTAAGTTATCCATAGCTTGTAATTTAAAGGCTAGTGCTGTTCCTGAAGCATTACCAAAGTCTTGCTCAGAGATGTTAGCAACCATAGCCACTTCAAAGATTGATTTTTTAAGCAAGGCAATCAGATTCTCTTGTGTTGTATCTGCGTTTGGTTTCTCAAGAAAGGCAACATCTGGTAACGCACCATCGTTACCATTCTTCCATAGGTTGAAGATGCGGTTTTCTCTAATCCGTGACGCCATCTCATCATCAAGCTCAACACCAACGATTTTCAAATAAGCATCTGCGAAATAGTCAACGTCATTAGCTTTTTCACTAACAGCTTTATTCAAAGCATTAATCAAGGTCTTAACGCCATCAAACAAACCTTGACGCTCATCGTTCTCAATCAATTCAACAACAGGTAAACGACCGTAGATGTGATTATCGCGCTCTCTAAATGTTACATCGCCACCAATTTCCACGCTGATATCAATGATTTCACTAGCTGTAATCACTTGACCATATCCAGTTGACTCACCTTCCTCAAAGCTGTACCTAACAGCGAACAATGGCTTTTCAGAAATGGTATTGTCATGCACGATCAGCATGTTAATAGGTGAATTGTATGTTGTTTTGGTTAATCCATCTTCATCTTGATAGATGTACAAAAACGAATGCCCAAAGATGCTCGCAATCTTTGCTAGTTCGAATTCTGTATCTTCCATATCATTTAATTTACGATAGTCAGTAATGAACTCATTAACTTGCTCGTTATCATGGCTAACCTTGATTGGAATACCGATATGATAGCCATTAAATGTATCAACAATGTATTTAGCGTAATTGATAACCAAACGATTATCAGGCTTCCAAGCATCTTTACTAGCCTGTCTCAAGACCTCGTGTTGCGAAAGATACATATCTTCATTCTCAATATAATCTGTCAGCAACTTCTCATGATGAATAGCAATAGCATCTGACACAACACGCTCATTGATTTCAGTTTCAGCTGTTGATAATAGCTTTCGCTTATTAAGCGATACTGTCCGCATCAGAATCCTCCTTTAAACGTCTTAATCTTAGAACCAACACCGACAAAATATGAGTAGATAGCGTATCTCAACGCATCTAACACATCATCAAATTCTTTCAATGGTTCATCTTTTGTGCTGTTTGGTTTCCATTTGTACTGATAGATTTCATCAAAAAAACGAGGGATAACGCCTCGTTTGATAAATAACTTTTCTTCTTTGAATTTCTTAGCGACAAGCTCAATACCTGCAATAACAGACTTATCAGCGTTGATAGTTTTAATACCTTCATTGTTAAATCTTGCGACATGCTCAGGTCTTGCGCTATCCGCAAAAAATGTGATATTGCCATACTTCAATTGAAACTCTTTAGCCCTATCAACCCACCAATCAATCTCTTTGTATTGCTCAGCTACACCGTCGACAAGATAGAGATTTTCGTTTCTATCCTCTCCGATAATAACGATAGAACCATAGTGGTCATACCCCCAGTCAACACCAGCAAAGTATCTGACCATAGACGGTAACTCATCAACTTCATGGATATTCTTATCATAATCTGAATAGATAGCACCTTCAGCAACAGTCCATTTCCCTAAAATATCTCTATCATAAAATTTGCCGTTGGGTGTTGCTGCTTTAATCGACGTGATATAGCGTTCAGACAGAAACGTGTTATCGTCTAACTGAAAGCTAAAATCTATAATCATATCATCGTCAGAGTCGATATAATCCGTTTTCAGCCAGTGATTTGGATTGTCAGGGTTACTATCCCAAACGATCCGCGCACCCTCTCCAGAGCAACGTGAGATGATTTCTTTGAACACTGTCTCATTGGCCAGTGATGCCTCGTTGACATAAGCGCCAAAAGCTGTAAAACCACGCGCCCTCTTCAATCCTGAGATAGAGCCAGTATAGACTTGGACGACTTTAACACCACGAAAGATGAAAGATCCGTGCTTGTCGTATTTAGGCTCAAACCCATACTTGTTATATAGCTCTTGTAAAACGTTATTTTGGATAGATGTTGACGATGTGCCAGCAAGGATATAGATGGGTTCATCAATACCCAATCTATCAGCTATATGCCTAGCACGATCAAGCTCGGTAACAAATGTATCGTTATTGACAACTGTTTTACCAGCACGCTTAGCACCATGAAGCCCACAGATAAACCAATCATGATTCCAGATGTACTTCAAGACTTGTATCTGTTTTGGCGTGTAGAGTTTAGTCAGATCCATCAGACACCGCCTCCTTGACCATATTCAGGAAGTTGGCAATCTTATCATCTTGACCTTCTTCACCACCAACCTGTGCCTTAAGCTTCTCAATTTCAAGTTTAAGTTTCTGCAATTCCAGTGCTGTCGGATAACGTTTCATCAATTCACTTCCAGCCTTGATGACCTCCGCAATAGATGGCTTCTTTTCATAAGTCACCAATTCGCCTGTGGCTGGATTGATTTCGGTGATTTCCTCTGTCAGTTCTTGCCTAAGGATTGATGTAAATACTTGCAACACTTCATCTTGTTTGGCGATTTTTTGATTTTCTAAAACAGCTAAACGGTCATCTATCGCCGATTTTATATAAGGTTTTTTAAGGTTTTCGAAACCGACCATCCCTGCAGTTTTTTCGCTGTACCCAGCTTTTACTGCTGCATCAGTCGCATTCCCTGAGATGATGTACTCATCAATAAATTTTTGTTGTTTCAAAGTTAACTTAGCAATTTTCCATCACCTCCAATCCAAAATAAAAAGCCACACGATTGTGTGACTAAATTTCCAACTTGAACTACCAATTCAAATGAACGACAAGAGAAGGATTCGAACCTCCATCCTCTTGGGTATCAGCCAAGCGTTCTGCACATGCGCTTCTTTTTGATGCGTCCACCAAATGCCCCCGCTTTGAACTACCTTGTCAAACTATTCCAATTCAAACGCTGAGATTACACGTTTAATCAGCTATCTTTTGCAACCTTATGATTTAGTTGCTTATCCACTGAAATTCCTTTCAGTAATAGCCATGCACGGTTGGTTAGACCAACCACTCCTTACGTCACAAATTACTAAGCTGTTTTTCAATTAACGAAAACCCCGCTAAAGGTCTAAGCTGCTTTACTCTTCAACTTCACTCTCATCCTTGCGAGATTTGAGTGGGTAGCCTAGCTACCGAAGTACACTTTCATTTGTGACGGGTGATGTCTTTCGCTTTAAAACAATAGATTTTCATTCCAAACATAATAGCTCTATGTATTGTTGGTGTATCATAGACGTGCATCGCCATGCGTTTCGTTCCCTTTTGAGGAACAAAATGCGCAACGCCTATTATTACCTTCCAGTTAGCAACCTTCCGGCTCATTATTTATTCATGGGTTTTCACCCCACAAACAAATAACATGGTGTCCGCCCTTGGCGCGACCCTCAAACTGATACACCTTCTTCGTTCTCCGTGTTCGTCTCAAGCACTATTGACATAGCCCATCACCGATTGGCTCTTGGAAAGACTCTTTAACTTCACACGTCGTCACCTATCAGATGACACAAGAACTCGATTGCTTAGATTGACCATTGCTGGCACTAAGATTGATATGCCGTGATCTTAGTTTTCCTGCGTCACCACAGATTATCTAGGCTAAGCCCTAAAGGAGAGTATGGGATTCGAACCCATGCGTCGAATATTCGACCTAGCAAGGTAGCAACCTGCCCTCTTCAGCCTCTTGAGTAACTCTCCTTAACAGGCAAGGCTTACTGCTTTACCCTTAATTTTCGATAATACTATACTACACTATCCCTTAGTGACTTTTCGTGTTAATTAGTGCCTTTTTGTGTTAATCAGTGTTAATTAGTACCTCAAATTCTTTTAAGGCGTCCCTTCTTAATTTAAAGTATCTATTTCGTCCGATTTTTAAACGATCTCTGATTGTCCATTCATCAAAGCGATTAATATAAATCATCCTTAGTAAGATACGGTGTTCGTGGTTAGGAAGTTGATTGATCAGCAAAGATATTTCTGTTTTGCGTTCAGTCGCACGACGACTTTCAGTTGCCAACTCTTTATCCAAATCCATAATTTCAGAGTAGGTATCGTCAACTTGTTTCTTTATACCACCGCTAGTTTTCATATCGCTCATCTTAGGGCTTGAGAGCAAAGAAGACTTTAATTGCGCACGCTCTTCTGCCAAACTCTCGATATATGGTAGTAGTGTTCTTAGTTCATCTAAAACATCTTCCGCTCTCCTCATCTTGTCTCCTTTATGTTATAATAGATACGGAATACGAACATAAGGGAGCGGAGACGCTCTTTTTTTGTGTGCTTTTTATTAAGATCAAAATTTTAACGCCTTCCTGAGCGGTCGCCACCAATCTCACAGCGCAGGAGACTGATATCCTTTCGTTAGTGGGTGCGTCTTCCACTTTATTTTTTATAATTAGTCTGGCCAGACTAGACCTAACAGACGAATCGAACGTCTGCGCGGACCATCTTAGGTGAATAAAAATTTTAAAACCGCAATAACTATTTTAAGACCAACCATCTCACTCTCCTCTCCCTTTCAAATACTCTGGCATCATGACCTCCTTGTCGAAAACGTAATAGATACCTCTGCTTGATAAATGAAATCGTTGTCACATTCATAGCAATGAGTTGTATGTTTTTCTTCATCCATGAACGAATAACTTTCATCTACATCAAATGGTTCGTATCGAGTGCCACACCAAGGGCAAACGATATCATCCTCGCATTCTGTTTCCACTACTTCACCAGAAAGGATATCATTCGTAAGTTTTTTCTCGTTCTCTTCATTCATGCAAGAAAAACAATATTTTGAGAGAAACCACGTTCTGTCCTTGCCACATTTAATACACGTTTCCTTTGTCATCAGCTCCCACGTCCTTTCAAATACTAAGGTGTACCGTCCGTCATGCTCTGATTTGGACGTCACCACACCAGTACCAACAGCACCAGCGCTATCAACTTGATAGACAATCTCAATCGGTCGTGCTTCTAATTCCTTGACCTTTAACGCTAAACTCAGCGATACGAGAGACAGGACAAGGATAGTCAGATACAGCACCGTTTCATAGTAGCGTGTCTTCATAATTCACCTTATCTTCTCTCTTTCTACACCTCACACACTCTAAACAGATGACGTCTCCCTTTTCATCACGATAAGGCTCAAACTCATGATGATGAAAACCAAACAGTGTTTTAATCGCTCGATGCATTTTTTACCTCCTCGAATATGTTATTAAAATCTTTTTCTGTCATAGTCCACGTATGCAGATTTTCTAGATTATCGTACACAATCAAATATTCATTCGTATAGACCAGCATTGCCTTAGCGACAACTTTAACGTGATTGTCGTTTTTATCTTTGTAGGTTTTCCCAATCATAAATCCTCCAACGCTACCCATCTAAATTGCGGGTATTTTTTAGCTTCTTCTTGGGTGCAGAGGGATACCAAAGTTTTAACAACTTCTGTGCTATTTGTCTTCGAAATATCAAAATAGTAATCACCTTTACTCCAAACCCTTTCTACACAAACATACTTAAACAACCTCGGCTCTGGCACATCGACCAGTAGCACGCCAAGTTTTTCTTTTGTTATTAGTTACCTCTTTCTATTTGATTTCCTCTTTTATTTCGTATATACTTGGTATATACAAACAGGAGGACATATCATGAATACAGTTAAAACACGTAAGGTTGGTAACTCGCTTGCCATCACCATTCCAAAAGAATTGAACGTCGCTGAGGGCAAGGAGTTCATTGTCTACAAGGGCATTGATGATGTCATCGTGTTAGCACCAAAAATCCCAAATCCATTTGATAACATGGAACCGTTCATCATGGACAACGACTTTGAAGGGGTGATCTTGCTTGACAATGAAGGATAAGTATATACCTCAGAAACAAGACATCATCTGGATTGACTTTGACCCCTCGCTTGGAAAGGAAATCCAGAAACGCAGACCAGCCCTTGTCGTCTCCAGTCACAAGTACAGCCAGATGACAGGATTTGTCGCTGTCTGCCCTATCACTCACGGAGCAAAAGCTTTGGAAAGCCGTGGCTTATCTGTCCCTATCCTTTCTGACAAGGTAGATGGAGCAGTCAACCCGATGCAACTCTACACCTTTGATTTCAGGGCACGAAACGCCAGCAAAATTACCCAACTAGACACTTGGACCTTTCAAAAAGTCGTCCAACTCTACAATTACATTTTCGACTAGAGCCAAACGGCTCTTTTTTCGTTAGTTATTGGTTGCCTCCAACAATTCTGGATTTTCATATATGTTGCCGATGACTTCTAGCGTGTAATCGACACAACTTAATATAGACATGGCAACAAAAGGCACAAACACTTCCTCAATTATCATACCTAATGCACCTTCTTGTAATATGACCATGCTAATTCCTGAGCCATACTCATCAACCAACTTAACCACATCCCCCTCAAAAATCTCCTTGCCGTTGACATCGAACAGCCCTGTGGATTGCATGAGGATAGCTTGATTTAAACCTAATTCGTAACCAGCTAAATATTCTCCAGTTTCGTTATCATAAACAGGCACCGTTATAGTCTCGTCAATAAAATCAATTGACCCAACCTCGCCCAAAATCTTATTTTTATAAGCGACTCTAAACTTCGGTATCATTTCCCAACCTCCTAAACCTTTGTTTTATAACTTTCAAATTCTTACTAAAACACTGTGGACATTCGGAATACCCCAACATCAAATCATATGTGTCGTATTTAAAACGACAATTATTACATTCGGTCGTACTGAGAATACTCATTTACTCAACCTCTCTATTTCTCTCTGCGTTTGGCTTTGTTCCTGAATTAGACGTCTAAGTGTTTCCTCTTTCTTCGCTTGAATGATTAAAGGCAAGCTATTAAGTTCATCAACCTCTTCTCGTAACTTTTCTGACCTTCTTTTAACTCTATTAAAACTCTCGCTCCAATCATATTCATCCCAACCGAATATCCGTCTCATCTCATTTTTATATTTTCGTTGTTGATCATCAAGATTTTTTATAGCTATAGCATAAACTAAGATGAGGGCTAGGTTTAGCACAGCACCGACGATTCCTAAAATGACAATTCCATACATTAAGTAGTTCTCCATCACTCCACCTCCACAGCCTCAGCTATCCTCTTCCAGTATTCCGCTAAATTCAAACAGTAATTTTTGAAACCAGAATTAACTTCGTGAGGATATAAAAAGTCACTTGTAGTTCGGCTACCACAAATCTTACATTGTTTAAACAATCGAGTAACACGAACGAAATCTTTGCAAGAAAGACATATATGCACTTCTACCATACTACTCCACCTCCACAGGCTTAGCAAACCCTGCATCCCACGCCCACTCAAAATCCTGTTTGATTTCGGATTCGGTGAGTTGGTACTCGTTATGTTTTTTCCAATCAACAGGAAAGACATCCATTTGGTTGATAAAAACCGTACTGTCATCAAATTTTTCCAAAACAGAAAGACTACAAATTTTCGGATTCGGTATCTCCACCACATACAACTGCTCCTTCTCGACCTCGTAGCCATAAAGATAGGTTTCAGCTAATTGCCTGCTAGAGCCGTGGCTACTAGCTTGGGAGGTGATTATCTAAATTCGTCTAGGCTGATGTCGAGTGCATCAGCGATTTTTTTCATTTTGTTGAAAGAAATATCTTTCTTTCCAATGTTCATAATTGTGTTATAGCTAATTCCTGTTTTTTCAGCTAGTTCTTTTTTGGTCATCCCTTTGTCAATAAGAAGTTTACTTAATATTTTTTTCATATCGTATTGAAAAATCAATATATTGTGTTTGTTATTTGAGCATGCACAATATATTGTGTTTAGTTACCCTTTCTGATATAATATATACATGACAAATCGATTGAATAAGACCTCTTAACTCCTTATGAAAATCGTTAGTCAAATAAGTTAGAAAGGAGAATATTATGGATAAATTAAGTCCAAGACCTGAAAAGCGTAGCGCAAACTATACTTGGAAAGACTTAGATATCTATCTTCAAGGCACATTCTCAAGTATTCGTGATAACAACGTAGCTATTATTTATCCAGAAAACTATGCAATTCCATACGATGAGCTGTTATCAGAGCTAAAATCTGCTGGTTACTCTGTTACTGAGTCTGGCTCGATTTTGGAAATTCGATAATTATATTCCGCTCGATGTTGCCATATCAAGCTTTCTAACAACTTGATTTTGCTTTCCAACTCAGCAATCTCTTCATGAGGTTGCTTTTTCTTTTGTCCGCTATACGGATAATGTTTTGGTCTCATGCGCTTACCTCTCCGATAAATTTATTGATAAAATACTGCTGACCTTTGCCAGTAACCTTGACTGTCTTACTGATTGAGATATGTCCATCTGCGTGTGTGATTGTCGTTTCCTTAATTTCAAACAGTTTCATCTCCATAGCACGTTGCGTTGGCATATTCCATGAATTACCCTTACGCTTGATAAGATAGCCATTATCACGCAACCAAGCAAACAGACGATTAGCACCAATCTTGTAGCCATTCTGACTAATCAGTTTAGCAAGATCACCAACCAAGATAGACGTCTGACTAGCACTCACAGCATTGGCAAACAGCACCTTTGGCTTATCCGCCTCAATTTGAGCTTCTAGCTTATGCACCTTCTTATCTGCCAAAAGCAAAGCGCGAGCCATAATCTTCTCAGGACTGTTGAAGTCCTTTTCAACTTGGATGAAGTACTGACGGACTTGTTTACCTTTATCAGTACGCTGGATCATAGCAATTTCTTTAGCCATGTCTAGTTTGATAATGTGGTCAACAGCTTGGCGACCTCCCGTACTTTTTCCCAAATTTGGGAGAAAGTCCTGACCTTCGACAAATCCATACTCGGTCATTCTTTCAAACCAAGTTGTATATCGTGACTGAACCCCCAAAGCCTCATGTAGTTGTCTTCCTGACACCACAGGCTCATGATTATCATTCAAGTTAATTTTTATAATTCCGTTCATGTTGTTCCTTTCTGTTTGGTATAATAGTTTTAAATATTGATTGGAGGAATAATATGCCTGATTTTTCAAAATGGGAAACTTCTGATTTAATCGCTTTTGTCACCGTCATTATATTAGGCGTTTCCTTAATTTCACCAATGATTGTAGCTTATGTTCAAAGACGTACAGAATTGAAATCTAAAATGTTAGATATATATAAAGAAAGTTACAGTAAACGATATAATAGAGAATATTATATATTCCAAGACTATATTGAAAAAAGCGGTATTATCATTGCTAAATTGGACTCTTCTCAAAAATTGTCAGATAAAGAAATTCAAGATTTCGAAGCATCTTCACTAAAGTGCTTAGTATTTTTATCTGAATCAGAGCGTTCTGATTTCGATGTGTTCAGAATAAATGTCAAAAAAGCATTAGGTATTGAAGATCCTAGGGAAAAGAAGACATTTATGCATCCTGATTATTTTAAAGAGTTAAACAAAACGCTCATAGGCGTAACGCAACTAACCAAACGAACAATAATTGTCAGTCCGATTTACTCATCGTTCAACACCTGTATCAATATAGCTGCGCAACGATTGGCCACCATACAGGAAGAAGAGCAATCGCAACTACATTCAATACAAGTAACACTACTGGAGCTCCTTCATCAAAAATTAGTAATGATATTGCAAAAGTTAACATCTCTATATAAGTCAATAAAATCAAAAGTACGCAAGTTATCCCAATCCAAGTCATGATAGTTCCTCCTCTATTTCTTGGTTTTTAATTCCACCTCTATTTCATTGAGCCGTTGAATCGCCTGTTCCAGTTCGTCGGCTTTTTTCTTTACAGTGTCTGCTTCACGAAGTTTTTCGACTCCTACGAATTCAACATTAAGAACTTTCACTTTTCCCAACTTCATTTCCCCTCCTCCTTTCTTATGATGGTAGTTTCAGAAATTCCGAAATATCATCTAAAAAAATATCGTCAACAGAAACATCCAATGCTAACGCTAGCTTTTTTATGGTTTCATAACTTGCTCGTCTGAGGCTAGCAATATCATTCTCGTAGTTTTGGATTGTTCTTGTCGTAACGCTCGTTTCTTTCGACAACTGTTCTTGGGTTAACCCGCGAAAGCGCCTTAAAGTTTTTAAACTATTCGCCATTTATTGCTCCTTTCTTGATTGTAATTCCATTACACACTTCGGTTTTCCGAAGTCAAGTATTTTATTTCATTTTTTTAGAAATTTTTTTCCGTTTTAGATTGTTTTGTTTCGGATAAAGTGATATTATATAGTAAAGAAAATATGAAAGGTATTTCGCTAAATGGAAACAGACAGAAACTATTTCGCTTCCAATCTAAAATTCCTTAGACAGAAAAATAAGATGGAACAAATTGATTTGGCGATTAGATTAGGTAGAAAAAGCTCATCGTCCATAAGTGAATGGGAAAGGGGGAAATATACTCCTAAAGCAGGAGTGTTAAATGATATCGCTAAAATTTTCGGTGTATCATTGTCCGACTTGATGGGTTCAGATTTATCTAATCCGATAAAAAATAAAGAGTACACCATCGACAACCAAGTCTTCAAGGTTGAAGAGATGGCAAATAACGTCATGATGTTTGGTGGTAGGGAATTAACCGATGAAAAGAAAAAAATCATCCAGTCCATCATTGAGGGATATCTTAAAGAGGCTGGAGATTAGAGGTGGCAAATTGACAGAAAAAGATATTATTAGCCAATTTGGTATTAAGATTCATGAGTTCGACGGTAACCTAATGCCTGATGAACTCGGTTTTTATGACCCTGTTACTAAAGTAGCCTTTCTGTCAGACCAGCTAGCCAAGAAAGAAAGAATCAAGGTGCTACTACACGAACTCGGTCATCAAGAACATTCTACATCAGAATATCAAAACGCTCGTATTCGCTGCGAAAATGAAGCAGATAGAAATATGATCCACCACCTCGTCAAAGATGCCATCGCAAAACTAGACGATGTCAAAGACTTTAACTACCTAAACTTCATGGAATACTACGAACTTACCACCACTACTGCTGAAGTTATGGTCATTGAAGAATATAATGGTTTAGTAAGTGGGTGGTAAGATAGATGGCATGAGGAAAATTAAAATTACGTGCAAATGCTGATCCACGTTAAAAGCTGAAATAAAGCTTATTTAAGTAAGACGAGAACATTTATGAAAGAATTACTCTTAACAGATGAAGAAGCACGGTATCTTAAAGTTATTGAAAGACGTAGAAAAACAGCATAGTCACCAATTGACAAACAAAAGCTCTGGAGAGATTCATATTGTTGGGAAAGAGAAACAAAGATTTATCTTAAATTATTTTTATAGTGCTAATAACAAAGTTTTCCATTGCAGATGAATACACCCATTATAAAGCTTGGCCACTACCTTATGAAACAATTTCAAATACAGATGATTTTTTTCAGATGCTGACAAACCTTCTTGAGTATACAAATACACAGCAAAACGGAAAAATAAGTATCAACATTCAGGAAGATTTGTTATAATCTTGATATAGAAAGGGGTTTGTCATGAATGCAATCGATGTTAAAAACGAATATTTATCTTTTGTTAAAGAAAATGCAGTATTTAATAACATCACTGATAACCACACAGAAGTGATAACTCCTTTTGTGGATCCGCTCGGCGAAGCTATTGGTTTTAGTGTTAAATCAGATGGAAAGTTATTAACAATAACAGATGATGGTTACACTATTTGGAACCTCTCTGTAAATGGAATCGATGTTACAAAAAAAGGGAGACGAAAAGATTTATTACAATCACTTCTGAATTATAACGGTTTTGAATTAGTTGAAAACTCTATCCAAAAAGTAACTACTAAAAGTCAATTAGGTCAATCTATTCATGATATGACACAACTGTTAATAAACGTCTATGACTTTATTCAACTCCACCCCAATAACATAAAATCTCAATTTTTAGATGATGTTAAACATTACTTTATGGAAAATAACAAATATACCGTTTTTCCTTCCTTTTCTATATCGGGTAGATCACGATTAGAACACCGTTTTAATTTTGTCTTTATGAGTCACGGTATTTCCAAAATTGCTAGAGTACATAACAATATTACAAAGCAACAAGTTGACACGATTTTAGCCAGCTGGTTAGATACATCTGAGTTTAGAAAACGTGAATATGGCGATAAAGAACAATTATACATTATCGTTAGTGATGAAGGTTTTAAAAATATCAAAGATGAACATTTGGCAGCATTACAGGAATATAATATAAACGTCCTTAATTTTGCTGATAAGAAGCAACTTGAATTAAAGTTAGGTGCATAACAAAAAAATCCCCACACTCTCCGCCGGCAAGCTTGAATGTGGGGTGATTGGTGAATAAAGAACAGGCATTAAAAAGCCCTTTTCTTTATACCCATTTTAACACAGAAATGAGGTAAAAACAATGTGGAAAGAAAAATTACCAGACGGTAAATTCAAATATTTCGAACGCTACAAAGACCCCTACACAGAGAAATGGCGCAGAGTATCAGTCACTCTTGAAAGCGGCTCAAATCGTGCTAGCAAAGAAGCTCAAAAACTCTTAGAGGAAAAAATAGCTGACAAACTACAATCCCTAACCAGTTCAGACATGCTCTTTACATCTGTATTGGATGATTGGTGGGCATTGCACAAAAAATCCATCAAAGCCTCTACTGAAAAGACAATGGTCTATGCTGTCAACGAGGTTAAAAATGACTTTGCCCCTGGTATCAAAATCAAAAACATCACCCCAAAATATGCGCAGCAATACTTTACCACATCTACTGCTAACCACATCAAACTAAGAAAACACAAGTCAGTCCTGAGCATGGTGTTTAACTACGCCCTGGACATGGAACTCATCACATCAAATCCCATGGAGCGGGTACGTTTACCTAAAAAAATAATCACTTATGAAGAAATGGAAAATATTTCAAATAAATACCTAGAACAAGATGAACTCCCAAGACTGCTAGAAGCCATGAAACAATACAATCGTGGCTATCATGTTGCAAGAATGGCAGAGTTTATGGCTCTAAATGGTTGTCGTGTCGGTGAAGCTGGTGCTATCAGATTTGAAAACTACGACAAAAACAACCGTACCATCACCATCAACGGCACACTCGATCCAACTAAAAAAGGATCAGAAGGTGTAAAAACCACACCAAAGACAGCCGCATCTATCAGAACTGTAGATTTAACAAACAAAGAAATTGAAATCATCGAAGAGTTCATCCAGTTACACGAACTCCGAAAAAACACCAACCCCAATTACAAAGATATGGGATTTATATTCGTATCAGACAACGGCATCCCCATAGGAAAGTCTTCAATTGGCAAGCTGATGAAAAATGCTAATGAGACCTTAAAAAAACCGATTCAAAAACCACTCCACCCTCATATTTTACGTCACACACTCATTAGCACACTAGCTGAGCATAATATCCCCTTAAAAGCAATTACCCAACGTGTAGGGCACAAGGATAACGGAAAAACAACCATGGAGATATACACCCACGTGACTAAAAACATTAAGTCACAAGTTGTAACTGTCCTAGATAATCTTTATCAATAGTTTGCCCCTTTTTTGCCCCTTTTCAGACAAAAAGAAAAACCGCTACTCCGAAGAATAGCGGTTTAATCATGTTTTTAGGCTACTTGAGTAGTAACTCTATTATTTAAGAGTAATATGAGCATAGTGCTCACAAACCTTGCTATTATGCGTTTTTCTTTCCTGTTTCTACCCGTGGGGGTGTTTGTAGGGGTGTCAAATTTACCCCTTCCTTTTGCAATAAGTCGGTAATTTCATTGCCTACCGTTTGCTGATTGGCATTATAGAAATGTGAATAGGTATTTAGAGTGGTCGCCTTATCAACTCGTCCAGAGCGTTGTGAAACTGATAGAACATCTTTTTTAAGGACATTTATCATAAACGAATCATGACTGTGCCTTAATCCCTTACCTGTAATTTCAGGAACTCCAGCCAATTTGGCGTGTCGCTTTAACATTCTTGTCAGGGTGGATTTTACCATAGGTTCTCCAAATTTTGACAGAATATAATCATCATCAGCATTTGAGACTTGGACTGCTCGCCAGCGCTCAAGAACTTTGATTGTTTCATCATCTAAATCAACGAACCGTACACCAGCTTCCGTTTTGGTCTGTTCCTTACGCTTATAAATGCCACCTTTGAGTGCTTCTAAGGTTGAATGGACAAAAAGCCGTTTATTATCCTTATCAAAATCTGACCATATCAAAGCAAAACCCTCGCTGACACGCACACCAGTCATATAATATAACCAAGTTGTGGTGTAACGGTGCAAGTCCTCGTAATCAGTCAAATCAAAAGTAGATAGGACTATTTTGAACTCGTCAAAAGTCCAAAATTTTGTATCAGGTCGCTTACCTTTTGGATTATCCAAAGCCTTGCAAGGAAAATTCTTGATATATTCCATACGCTCGGCATAGCCTAAACATTGCTTAAGTCTTATCCAAACGCACTTTGCATAGTTTGGAGAATAATCAGCAATCAATTTCAATCGAAATCTTTCACAATCTCGAGGTCTAATATCACGCAGTTTCATCTTTCCAAAAATTTCAATGAAAAGCTGAAAATGAGTAATGGCTGTTCGATATGTAGAATCCTGAACCGTCTGCTTATAGTATGGAAGAAAAATATCTTCCATATACTGGGCAAAAGTCAAATTATAATCCGAGTAATCGAACTTATCATAAAATTCAACCCTAGCTCGACAAAGCTCGTCATAGGCTTCTTTTTCACTTTTAAAAGGTTTCCCCCACATATTGCGGTATCTTTTGAAGCGTTGCCTTTTTCCAGTAGCAGAAGCCTTAAACTCCGTTTGACAGTAAATCCGTCCCTTACTATCCCTAAATACACCTTTATATTTTTTAGACATTGTTTTCAAATCCTCCTAGTGTGAAATTTGAAAACCCAGTAACTCCTCTACAATACTAGTAGGAGCTAAGTCTAATCGCCTATTATCAAAAGGTGATTTACTTAATTTTACTATATTACTTGAAGAATTGCTAGCTTCTTCAAATCGTGTAACTGCAATCAGCTTTGCTTCCTTAATAATCTGCTTTGATGCTGTTTTTGAAAATCCAAGATCAGTCAATTTTTTATGATTGATAGTTTCCATCAAAACCTCTTTCCATGATATAATAGAGGTACAGAAGTTACTTTTCTTCTGTACTATGTTCAGCCTCGTCAGCGTCGCTCGCCAAAGTGTCTGACGGGGTTTTTAGTTTATAGTCCCAATTTTCCCATTGGTTGTTTAGTCCTATTTTGGCTAGTAATAACTCAAAAAGATAAGACTTGTTAGCCAATCTAGCATTTGCGGAAAAGTCATAAGATAGGTAAACATCTATATCAGTTTTAGGAATTTTTCTCCTACGCTGATAGACTTTTGTAGGGCTTGATTCAAAATATACTAGATTTTCCCTCTCACTCTCCAAACTAATAAGAAAGTCAAACCGTCTTATATACTGGGATAAATCTTCTCTATCATTCCCCTTGGTATGATAGAAAAATTCTAAAGGGTGCTTGGTGCTAGTGATGATGATAACCTTAGCTGACCCTATTCTGTTCTGATAGCGTGCAGAAATTGGACTAATACTATATGGGTCAAGAATTTTCAGCCAGTCAGAAGCTGTCAGACTATCTCCCCTGACATCATCAAGGAGTAAGATTTCTTCTCCATTGACTTCATCAAAAATATTCGTTCCAGCCGTTAAAACTGATTGCCATTTTTGACCGTTAACGCTCGCTAGTTGTTCAAGCAGAGAGACTAATTCCTTGGCTAGTCTAGTTTTGCCAAGCCCTGATTTACCATAAACAAAGAGAATAGTTTTTTTGAATAAGCCATTTTCTAAATCTTGTTTAGTCCGTGTTCCCTTGATTTCGCCACTGGCTCTAAAGGCTTCATTTATCCTTGTCTTATGAACGACATAAAGCAAGTGATAAGAGGGATTTAATAAGAGTTCTTGCTTTGTGATACGCTCATTCAGAATATCGTCAAGCAGTAAATCAATATCCTCTTGTGTTTTTTGAACTTCCTTTTTAGCTCGTCCTTGTAACCAAGATTTTTGCCGTTCCTGATAAACCTCTTGATAATCTTTCCCAAGAAGTGTGATAACTTCATCAGGATTGTACTGATGTTTATCACTATCTTTAGCATGAATGAGATAAGCCAGTAAATTATCATAACCGTAACGACCTGATTTAGCTTTCTCAAGGTATTGAGGTTCAATACCGATATGAGCTCCTAATTCTGGTAGAGTTGCCCCTTTAGAGAATTTTAACAAGGTGTGAATATGTGGCTCAACTGGTTTAGTCAGTGTTGATTGAGTTTCAATATCGAAAAGCTCTGTAAAGTCCTTATCATGCTTTATCGCATAGGCTTCTGATACTGTCGCAACTTGATTAGCTCGTTCAATGATTTCAGCTAGTATTTTTTTAATATCTTCTGATTCTATGGTTTCTTTATCCCAACCATTTTTCCAGTAGTCAATATCGAACTGTTGAGTTACTAGAATAGAACCTAAGACAGTTTCTTTTTTCTTGCTCATTGGAATAGTTAAACTCCTTTGTTTTAATTATTCTTTTAACTATTCTGTGGTTAAACCGTTGACAAGCCCAGTTTAACCACGCGTTAGGAATAGTTAGAATTAGATTTAATAAATGTTTTCTTGGGGCTTCGCCCCAAACCCCAGCCTCTCCTGCCCGATGAAACCTAAAATATCCAAAATACGCTTGTCCACTGGACAAGGGACGGGGTAGTATTTTTCTTCGTTTCTCTCCCGCCTTAACGGCTCCGCTTCACTACGAAAAATCTCCACCCCTCAAGCCCTTGCAAGTCTCCATTTTCCTGCTAATCGAATCATGCCGACACTACACCGATGAAAAAACACCTAGATAGGTTACTGTCGTCAAAACTAGTGTAGCAGAAAAACCGCTCCCACTCACTCATAGCGAGAAAATAACTCTTGAATGCGCTGACTCAATCGTTCTTCATCTTTTACAGGAATTGTGCGAAACAATTTTACTGGCTCGCCCTCAAGCTGAAAATAACCATAACCTCTAGGTTTGACAATAACTTCATCTTTCTCCATGTCAGGAAATAAAAGTTGTCGGTTATTAGTCGCTAGCAGAAAACTTGTTGATAATGAGATAATACAGTTGAAATTGTAGCGACCAGGCAAATCAGACATCAGGAAACGTTGACTGGATAGTATAATTCTCAAACCTAAGCTTCTTCCCATGCTGTTTATCATCAACATTTTTGATAAGACATCTTTGTGTTTTTTCTTGTCTATCTGCTCAAGGTAAGCTAGAAAGGCTTGCCACTCATCAAAGATTAAGTAGACATTATGACTATTCGTTTCTGACTTGTTTAGCCTTGCTTCAAATCTTTTATAAACTGTTTCAAAAAGTCCAAGACATTCAAAACCTCTAGCGATATGATTACCAGTCATTGAAAACATCTCATCATCAGCTTTAAAATCCATAAAATAGGCTTCAGCAGTAACATCATAAAATGATACTAAACCCAATAATCTGCGTAAAAAGGTTGATTTTCCTGAGCCTGACGGTCCTGAAATTATCCAAGCAAAATATCGGTTAATATCAATATTAATAGGGGCAGGGTGCCCCCTGTTATTGGTTTCAAATACATTTTTTATCATACTTAAAAATCTTCCTCTTCAGTATGATTTTGAAGTAGCATTTCATCGCTTGACACCAAACGAACTTTGATTGCCAGGAAAGGTTCACGCTTAGAGCGACTGACCACACAATCCGTTAAACTATTAGACAGGAATTTAATTTCTTGTCTAACCTTAGTTTCAAAATCGGCAAGTGATTCATCAGAGATATCTTTTTCAAGATGAATGAAATATACTCCCTGATTGAAATCTGGAAACTCCACCCCTTGAGTAAACTGCAAAGTGGAAACAGGCAATTCTGTCACTCCTTGTTCAGTTAATCTATGGTAAACAGTTATAAATAAAGGATTTGTAGGAGCTTGTTTTCTTTGCTTGTAGCTTTCCCACGTAGTAGAGAAGATTTCTCCCTCAGTAAAAATAATTAGTAATGCTAAGATTGCTCCGAAAATTGGGACAATCCAAATTAAGAATCTGATGAATAAAACAAGTAAAATTAAAACTAGTAGAACAGATAAAACCTGATGATACCATTTGAGAGAAAGAAACTGATTAAAAAAATTTTTTATTATTTTCATAATAAATACCCCCTAAGGTTAAAGAGAGATAACTAAATCTAAGCCCACAGGCTGTTTGAAACGATTTAGTTTGAAAACGAGTTCCGCTGATGAAAGATCAATCGTTTGCCCGACAAAGTTATCTAATGACTGACCACTATATCCTTTAATTTTTACTCGAAAAGAAGGTGTCAGTTCTTCTCTATTGATTCTGGAAAACAGCTCAAACTCATCAGGGTCACAACAGTTGAAGCTAGCATAAGAGATTGCTGGCTTATCATCTGTCGCTTCGATAACGCCTGTTGAGTAGGATTGTACTAGACCTTCTTGAGGACGGTCTGAATCTATTTTTTTATTTAGTTTCTCTAAAAACTCTTGTGGAGTATTATTATTGGTAAAAGGCATAAAGCCTCCTTTCTAGGCCAATGAATCCCCGTCTAGTCATTAACCGACAATAGTGATAGAAACGGGCTATGTAGGATTTTTCAGCATAGTCAGACTTTCTAGAATACTGACAAGTTTAATCGTACGATTTGCGTCTAGCAAGATTGCAACTTGCTTAATAATATAGTACTACATCTAACCTTACTTTACATTGTCACAGTTTAACTGTCACCTCTAAGGGAGTATTTATCAGAACACCATGATATAATATTAGGTGCAAGGGAAAAACCTTGACACTTTTTCTATAAGGAGTTAAATATTTTTATGAAAAAAAACTTGAAAATTGCTAACCATTACTATTTATTGTATTTAGAAAACAAGGAACTCCGTAAAATTAAAAGCTATATTGCGAAAAAATCAAGTGATACATTTTCATTTGAAGAAAAAATTATTCTTTTAAAACTCCATGAATTTTATAAAAACTACAATAAAGTAACCGAAGGAAAAAGCATCTCCCTCGAAAAATTTTTGGGTATAACTAAATCTAATAAGAATCACATCAAAACGGCAATAGGACTATTTGAAAATTATTTCTCCTCAAAAGGCTTACGAGATAGACTAGTCAAAAGTCATGAAAAGATTATCTTATTACAAGAGAAAAATAAAGGTACATATGATATTAAAGAAAGTCTAAGAACAGATAAACTAAAAAAAAGAGCCGAAAAAATTTTATGGCACATTCCTTCTAAAAATTCTATCCATAAACTATTTCTAGATGATAAAAGTAGCAAGAACAATTCTCTATTTTATATAACAAACATAAATAACTTTGAGTCTCTAATGAAATTTCTAAATATATCTAAACTAGATGTCACAGTTGAACATCTTTCATTTGTTTTTTTACAGAAAGCACTAAAAAAGAAAAAAGTTGATATAGCTAGTATTGAAAATGAACATACACAACTACAAGCTGAATTATCAGATTACTATGACTTGATAAAATTTTATTACTTTTCATAAAATAAAAAAGACACCCCCACAAAAATTTGTGGGGGTGTCTGTGGGGGTGTTTCAAACGAAATACACCCTTTTATATCACCTTTTTCAAGAGCGAAAAGGCTATAATACTAGGCTTTCAGTTTCAAACAATCAGTAAACGATTATTTAAGAGTAACAATTGCACAACATGTTAAATGTGCAATATCAAGGGGTTTGAGTTCTTAATTTGAAGTTTGGCAGGAATTTTGGCATAAAATTGAATCCAATCCTGCACTTTTGATATTTTGTGTGATTTCTTCAGAAACTGTTTTATCTAAAGCATTAAACCAGTGACTGTAAGTATTCAAAGTTGTTGATTTATCGGCATGTCCCATACGTCTGGCTACATATAAAATATCTTTTTTCAAGACATTGATTAGATAGGATGCATGGCTATGTCTGAGACCTTTTCCTGTAATTACTGGAACTCCTACCTGTTGAGCTTTCCGTTTGATGATGCGACAAATGGTTGATTTGCAAAAAGGATCTCCAAATCTTGAAATGATAAAATCTGTATCTTGATTTGCAAACTGATTTTTTCGCCAAACTTGAAGTACTTCAATAGTAATATCATCCAATTCAATAAGTCGTTCACCTGCTGGAGTCTTTGTTTGGTCTTTACGATACCAATTACCATTTTCATCTTTCTCTAAGGTTGTATGTACCTTTAGAAATTTTTTATCAAAATCAATATCCTCCCAACATAAAGATAAACCTTCGCTCACTCGTACACCTGTCATATAATATAACCAGATGGCAGTAAATCGTTGCAATTCTTCATAATCATGTAAGTCAAATGATTTGATAAATGTCTGAAACTCCGCATAGGTCCAAAATAGAGTTTCTGGATGTTTACCTCTAGGATTATCTAATGCTTTACAAGGCATATTTGAAATATAGCCAAGTCTTTCTGCATAACCCATACAAGCTTTAAACCTTGACCATAAATTTTTCGCATAGTTTTCAGAATAATTCTCTATGATATGCAATCTAAAAGCTTCGCAATCTCTAGGAGTTATTGCTTTTAATGGCTTTAAACCAAAATATTGAATAAAAAGTTTATGATGAGGAAGAGCCGTCTTATATGTCACAGACTGAACTTTTTGCTTATATGCTCTTAAATAAATTTTGTTCATATAGTTTTCAAAAGTCATATTGTAATTTTCTAAACTGACTTTGTTGGCAAATTCATATTTTATACGAACTAATTCGTCATATGCTTCTTTCATTGTTTCAAAGGTTTTACCATATTGATTTTTTCTAGCTTTCTTTTGTACCCTTTTGCCAGTTACTGGGTCGATTCCAAGATCAATCTGATAAAATATCTTTCCCTTATTATCACAATAAACACCTTTGTATTTTTTACTACTTTTTGTTGCCATTTGGATTCTCACTTTCTAAATGTTATTTAGATAGTGGAATCCCTATTAATTGTTCCACAATTTCTGCTGGTGCGATACCTAGTCTTCGATTGTCAAAGGGCGATTTACTTAATTGTACCGCATTATGGTCAACTTTGCGAGCTTCTTCAAACTTTTTTACAGCAATTTTTTTAGCTTCACGAATAATGTCTCTAGAGGTATGTTCAGGAAATCCTAAGTTCATTAAATCTTTATATGTAGCAGTTCTCATACACTTTCCTCCTTCAAATCACTAAGTTATTTTACACGCTAGATGGGATTTGAATGGTTAGTTCAATCATGGGAATTTCACCCGCTGTCCTTTTTCGATGGCAGCCTGAACGGTCAGAAGTATCATTATCATTATTTGTGTCATGGCAGATAGGTCACCATCCTATTTTTGAATAAATGATTTTCGCTCATTTCCTGGCGCATTACATTCTATTGCTCAACAAATAAATAAAGTCCCACCTAGAATTATTCAATTGTCAATGAACAAATCAGGAGGGACTATTTTAAATTATTCTTTATTCGGTGGGGAAAGTCAGTTTGCCCCAACAAATAATCTGTACTAACGTTATATAGATTTGAAAGTTTTATTATTACATCTGCCGATAAAATACGTTCTCCTCTCTCAATTTTTGCATAAGCAGAGTGGGTAAACGAAAGCTTTTCGGCAACGTATTTTTGAGTGAAATCATTGTCTTCTCTCAAATCCCTTAAACGTCGGTACATCAATCTTTCTCCTAAGGAAAAGTATAGAGGATAACTAGGAGAAATTTGATATATTGTCCTAATTGGACAATAGAAATAAAACTCCCAAACCGTTTATTTCTTTACAAATTAGACGGTTTGAGAGTAGCTTCATTATACATTATACCAAAATAAACAAGAATATGTTGGAAATTTGAATATTTATTCAATATGAATGGAAAAATCGTCTGTCTTGTATTTATCCATATTTAAAACTCTTACATATTCATCCAACTTTCTAACCGCATTTTCGTATTCTTCGATTTTATTGTCTAGCTGATTCTGTATCATTTCAATCTCAGATTCAATCTGTCCAATTGTTACATTCTGCGATAAATTCATCTTGGAACATTCATACTTAGCTAATTGCTTGGTATCTTGATTATCACTTTGTAGGTTAACAACTACTTCTGCCATCTTGTTTAAGGTGGCGTTTTTTTCTTGAAGATTTGTCAATTCAATATCTAGCTGTGCGATGTCTCCAACCAATTCATCTTTTAATTCTAGAAAGGATTTATTTTGAATGTTTAATGTCATCAATAAATTGATTTCTTCAATTTTTTGTTGAAGTCTAGACAGACTTATTCGTCTCTTATAAGGTAAAGACCTATTGTCAAATGTCAGTTGGCGAATCAAGTCTCTTCCCTTCATAAAACGATTCTTTTCTGAGTCCTCTTTATGATAAACGAAATAAGAAGATGTTTCTCGAATAAACACCTGATACTGTTTCTTATTTTCTTGTTCTAAGATATTTAGTTGATGATTTGGAATGAAGATTAGTCCTTCTTGTCCAATTCCCAGCCAAACTTTAATAAATAGACCATCTGAAACCGCCTTTTCAACTTGCTCCTCAGCAATCTCAACTTCAAACTCATGCACTGCATCTCTCTTAGTCTTGTACGTTTCATAAGCTTCGGTTATTTCTTCTTCGATCAATATGTCTGAATGCTGTTGTGACTCAAACATTTCAAATTCCGTTTTTACGTCACTATTATGAAGCACTTCAACCACATCATGTTCCTTGAAGTAGCTCTCAAAATACGTAGTGTCATAAAGATTTTTCTGACTTAATGACTTATTTGGTATAGAAATGCAGCTTTGTCCATCAGAAAGAACAAAATCTATCGTTTTTATTTTGCTCTTCAATTCTAATCCCAGTAACCCAGCTTTCTCAACTAAATCATCAAATGAATTGGATCTTGGCAACAAAAATTCTAAAATCCGTTCAATCTTTTTCTTGGCAAAATAATGTTGAAAATATTCTTTTGAATAGGGTTCTCTCTTATTCAACTTATCTCCTCGGATGACTTGCTTCATATCTCTATCTGTCATGAAAAATCGACTATGTTTCTTTGAGAAATCCATTTTGACATTTAGTTGCTCAGCTTTTTGCATAAAATCATTGAAGTCAATAGAATGTTCCATGAGAAAAAATAACCGCTGCTTCAATTCGTATTTGTGATTAGTACGGCGATAGACCTCGTAATCTCTATGAGAATAACGTTTAGGTGGAATGATTTTGGCACCAGCTACTTTAGAAATTCTATCTGAAATCATTTTTAAATTTCTTTCAAGAGCGTAGTCCCACTTCAACTTTTTTTGAGATTGGCAGTCGATTGAGTTGATAATAATGTGATTATGACAATGATCCTGATCAACATGAGTGGCAACAATGAATTTATATTGACCACCTATAAACTCTTTTATCGTTTCATAGCCAATGCGATTGATTTCCTCTGGACTTAATTTATCCTCAGGTGAGAAAGACTGAATGACGTGATGAGCATGTATTTTCTGTTGCTTTTTCTCTTGTCTATCAAACCGTGAATCGTAGAGTTGATCATTTGAAAGGAAATTATTTTGATACATCTTTACCAGTTCCATATAGTCAGGAAAATCAAGATAATTACTCATCCCAAAATCTGAAATCAACGATAAATTCCTGGTCTTCTTAGGATCAAGGATATACTTGATTAATTGACGTCGATATTTTTTCCCATGAACTGCATAATGCTTAGTGATGACCATAAAATTCTCTCAATCTTTGACACTTGATGTCAAAATCTTGTTGCAACTGTTTTTCTAACTCAGCTATACCGAGCTGCAATTCTTTTACTTGTTGAAGACTTAATAGGTGGCTTTGATTTACTGCACGTGCAATCTGGTTTATATTATTTCCAATCCTACGAATTTCAAAAATCAGGTCTTGAAATCCTCTTGTATCTATTGTGATAAAATTCATACCAGGATCGAGTAAGGTTTTTCTGGCATAATAAGAAAAGTTTGGACACTGACTCTGAGCAAGTTTTTTGTTGAGAATAATTAATTCTTGATCACTCAAATATACCTTTTTCAAATTGGTCCGATAACGATTTTCCATAATAATTTACCTTATGTACTTTTCTTTGAATGAATGGCTTAATGGAATACTTATCTCAATTTCCCTCATCAAGTCTTTGACACAAGTCAAAATGATTTCAAGATGTTCCATAGTGACGGATTGAGACGACTTTGCCAGAACAAGTATTTCATGTACATCTCGGTAAATCTGTTCTACTTTTTGGTGTTGTAAATATTTTATCCATTCTTCAATCAGCTGGGATGATTGGTGATTTATTTCCAATAATTTACCTCTAGCAAAAGGGGAGAATTGCTCATATCCCCCTTGTGCCATCATTTTTTGTATCTGTTGATACTCTTCTATTGAGAAATTGACTTCCTTGCGTATCTCTCTGACTAGGTTTCCCATGCTACATCCTCCAGATTCTTTATTATCGGTATATCCCCGCCCTCGTATTAGACACGGCACTGCCTAATATCCTCCATTTAGGTCTTTGCGAGCTCAGATATTGTGTCCACAATATCCCAAAAATCATATCGCCAGCTGACCAAAACCTTCCAGTTTTGACAGCCAACGATAAGATAACTTGGTGGCTCCGCCCCCAAACCCCCAGTGAAAAATCAAGGACTGATTTTCTTAGGAATGGTATTAGGATAACAGGGATGATTTGGAAAAGGTATCACAAAATTGATATAATACTTTTATATGAATATTTTCAAAGAGATGCATTATATCCAAATCATCTAAACAAATTGAAGAAGATGCTGTCGATTATTTAAAAATGGCGTTAAAAAAATCAAAACATATTAACAGAGAAATTTCTGAGGGAGATAAATAACCAATCTGGGATGGTCACATATACTTTTACAAAAATATAGAAAGACGAAATATTGATTTTTTGGAGCGAATTCCTGTTCAGTTTAAAGGTTGTGATGATTATTATAACGAAAATGTTGGATACCCTCTAAGCAGGATTAATTTGGAGCATTATCTTACTGAAGGTGGTGTACTCTACTTTGTAGTGTACTTGAAAGACGTTAGTCCTACTGTCACTTATGCTTCACTAACACCAAAAGTCATTAAGAACGTATTGCTAGCTAGTGACAAGAAAAAGAAAAGAATTAAGAAAAAAGAAGATATCTTTCTCCTGTTCTGGATGGCTATAATAGCGAAATTATTGATTTTACCTTATCCCGCTCTCCAAACCTCATACAAGTCAAGACCATGCTTGAGAAGGTCTTCCCTGAGGAAACTTACCCAAATACTATTCTCAATAGTGACCAAGGTTGGCAATACCAACATGAAGTCTATCACCGCTTTCTTGCAAGTAAAGGCATACGTCCTTCCATGTCTCGCAAAAGGACCAGCACGGATAATGGTATGATGGAATCCTTCTTTGGTGTCTTGAAGAAAGAGATGTTTTATGGCTTTGAGAAGACTTTCAAGTCTCTGGATCAACTGGAGCAAGCTATCACCGAGTATATTTTTTACTACAACAATAAACGCATTAAAGAAAAACTAAGAGGACTTAGTCCTGTTCAGTATAGAACTAAATCCTTTCAATAATATTTTTTGTCTAACTTTTTGGGGTCAGTACACTTCTACACCATCGGCTTTTTCCAATGTTTGAATAATAGAGGAAACTCGAAGCAATTCTGTATCTACTCCGGGACCACAAACTCCTGTGTCACAACACATTGCTGGTTCGTACAACGATACTTTACTCATTTTACATAACTCCTTCTTTTTGTTTTGTATTCAATATCTGATGTATTAATTCTTGAAATTCTTCAATGTTCTCTGTTACCAGAGAATAATATTGCCATTTGCCTTCTTTACGTGCGGTTACTACTCCCGCCTCAATTAAAACCTTCATATGATGTGATAGTGTCGGCTGAGTAAAATCAAAATTATCCAAAATATCACATGCACACTTTTCACCAGTTGAAATCATATCTAATATTTGAAGTCTATTAGGCTCTGCAATTGCCTTCATAATTTTTGATAATCCTAAATAATCCATATTCTCACCTCCACATAGAAATTCATCTATATTTAATATAGAACTTTATCTATATTTTGTCAATGAGTAAAATCAAAATTATCCAAAATATCACATGCACACTTTTCACCAGTTGAAATCATATCTAATATTTGAAGTCTATTAGGCTCTGCAATTGCCTTCATAATTTTTGATAATCCTAAATAATCTATATTCTCACCTCCACATAGAAATTCATCTATATTTAATATAGAACTTTATCTATATTTTGTCAATGAGTAAAATATGAGTTATATCCTATCGTAAATTATAAAATACCTCTTAAAGCATCTCCTGAAAGGTTCAGTTGCAAAGTTTTAAATAAAGAATAAAATCCCTTACGGTATCTATGATTTAAGCTGGGATTCCCAATAATACCTTGATTTCAGTACAGACCGAAAACTCGAAGAGAGTGCCTTCTTTCCGGGTTTTCTTATATAATCCTCGAATGGCTTCCATGCCTTTAATCGTGGTAGAGGCAGTGCGTAAACTTCGATAGAATTTATTGCGTCTCTTTACTGGACGATGGTCTTGTTCAATCAAATTATTCAGGTATTTAATGGTACGATGTTCTGTCCCTTGATAAAAGCCGTATTCTTTTAGTTTCTTAAAGGCACTTGTAATAGAGGGGGCTTTATCTGTGACTACAACCTTCGGTTCATCAAACTGCTTCACTAACCGCTTAAGAAAAGCATAGGCTGCTTGTGTGTCCCGTTTTTTACGTAACCAAATATCCAAGGTTAAACCATCTGCATCGATGGCTCGATACAAATAATGCCATTTTCCTTTAATTTTGATGTACGTTTCATCCATTTTCCATGAATAAAAGGATTTTTTATTTTTTTCCAAATTTGATAGAGTAGTTTGCCATATTCTTGCACCCAACGATAAATCGTCGTATGAGAAACGTTAATGCCACGATCATATAAGATTTCTTGAACTTCACGATAGCTAAGGTTATAACGAAGATAGTAGCCCACGGCTACAATAATCACATCCTGCTGAAATTTCTTTCCTTTAAAAGGATTCATCGTCATTCCTCCTGCTATCTTTTTCTATTATTCTACCTTATTTGGTAGTAGATTTAAAACTTTGCAACAGAACCCTCCACTTACTTTCTTAACAGATGATATTATGCTTGCCATGGCAAAATCTCAAAAGCCCTATTTTAAGCTAAATAAGGAAAATTCGAAAGACCATCGTGACCATTATTTTATGTTCAATGTAGAACCTTCACGAGATAATAATCTAGTTAGACTATATTGTTACGATTCAACGATGACACATATTTCAAAAAACAGGCCAAAATAATTGGTCTGTTATTTGTTATTATTGCTCTCTCGCCTACCTTGTCTAAATCTCTCAATGTTTTTTTTCAACTGCTCAGTATTCAGTTTATTTTTCGCTTCTTGAATTGTCTTATCAAGATTATGTTCCTCTGTGTTTGTAATGTTTCGAGACACTTCTACGTTCTTGCTAGGCTTGAAACTTGGATCAAAAACCACATCTAGGAGTTGCTCTACTTTGGTTTGTTCAGTATCTGACATCTCTGATAGTCTATGAATCAGTCGTTTAAATTGATCCTGGTTCTGATTTTTCTTTTTAAAGAATTTCATTTTCTTCTCCTTAAATCGTAAAAAGGTAGCCCGCATAGGACTACCTGACTTATAAATCATCAATGGCTACTGAAATAGCCTGTAACTTTTTATTTTGGATTTTCTTTTCATCAATCAATTGATGAAGTTCTTCAATTTGCTTCTGACAGGCGGAAATATCCTTGTTGTTTTGTGCAATGGTATCAGCCAAATGTTGTTTATAGTCACGTGTGATATTTACCTTCTTCGGCTGACTTTGTTTAACGGTTGATGCGAGCTTTTGTCCATCTTTAGATTCTGACTCCTTTTGTTGCTGTTCAAAAGCAGCCACATAATCTACTTCTTCAATTGGTTTTTTATCCTGTTTATGGAAGAGTGCTGCGATTTTAGCTCGTTCTTCATGGGACGATGTTGGTTTCACATCCTCTAGTGGCTGATCAAAATTCCATGTTTTACTCATTCTATTTCCTCATTTCTGTAATTTGGGTGTAGTATGGTTTCTTTACCAAAGGCTTGCTCTAGTGCTTCATGAAATGACAACTGACTAGATTGTTGCCGTTTGATAAAGGTACTGTACATAGCTGTTTGTAGTTGGTCACGATAGTGTTCCAATTTCTCCGTCTCACGTGAGACCTTTTCTTCTTGCCTAGCTACTTTTTCAACCAGACGTTCAATCACACTCATAGGGTGTCCTCCTTGTCACTTTCTAGATTATGATAGCGAACTTGATTTTGTTATCACAATTCCAAAGAACGCACTCGTTTTGGTGGAGGATGATTCTTATTGACTTGTGCTTGGGCTGTTTGGTTAAAATCACTTAAGGATAGTTCACTCTGCTGTTTCACAATATCATTCCAATCTGACTTTGTTTCAAGGCCCTGCAATGGTGGTAAATCTTGAGAAAACGGAAGTCCTTTATCTGACAGTTTCTGACAAAATTCTCTTCCTGCTTCATCGTTATCAACAGCCATTGTTATGACGTTTGAATGAGTTTGAAAAAAGGTTGTCGTCTCTTGTATTGCCTGAAGATAATGGCTAAGCCTGCTTGGTTTTACTGTATCTAGAAATGCCAATTTCCCCTGTTCCTCTGCTATTAGACGCAAAGTCTGATAAGCAATCACTGAAAGTTTTAAGCCTTCCATTGAAATCAGGCGAACATCTGATAACTGCTTGTTATGAAGCTGATAATAACTCATCATATCTATAACTGATTCACAAAAGACGAGTCGCTTAGGATTCCCAATATCGAAACTAATACCGACATAGCCATGAGATCCTTTCATGATTTTTTTGAGATAACCTCGATCGTGTTTTTCTTCATTTTTGACGAGACCTTGAAGGCTTGCGGCCTGTAAGGTCCCGTTGTGGTCATAGCTTTTTAACACTAATACGGGCTCCGATTGATAAGTAGCGTGAGCAAGCAATCCTTGTCTGCCAAAGGTATTAATAGTCTGATCACTTAGGCCACGGACGACTTGCAAGTAAGTACGTGCTTGCTGAAAGGGTTCTTCATGCAAATAGTATTGAAATGGTTGATAAGTTTCTTCTATCAACTTAACTTGTTCAAAATCCCCAGTTTCAAGATAGGATACAGCCTCTTTGAAAGAAACACCTGTCACTAATTGAACAAAGTCAATTACATCTCCTTGTATATCTCTTGAAAACCATTTGAAAGTATTGGTATCGGCAAAAATCCGAAAGGAATCATGGTCTGGGTGTTCATAAATGTGTCCTGATAAACGTCTGAAGTAACAGCCCAGACTCTCAGCAACATCTAAAATGGCCTTTTGTTTTACTGCTTTAATTCGTGTCATCTTTCCTCCCTATCAAAAAAAGCAGAAGACTGTCTCCTGCTAGTTGTTCTCGCTTGTCGTAGTTCCTTGGATCGTTGGTATGCTGGAATTGGCTCCATCTGTTGCTTCTTTCATGTCCTCCAGTTTCCCATTCCAAATGGTCAACTGATTAACCAGGAGCTTGTCGGAAACTTTGGAGTAGGATAACATAACCGTCTTGGTTTCTGTCTGAGTGGTTCGCTGTTGTTGCTCACTCAAATCAGAAACATAAGTCACTTGATAGGAAACTTCCGCAAGTGCAACATGGCTTTCTGTATTGACATAGATACTGGCTGATTCAAATCGGTAGTCAAGCATATAATCTTTATAAACTTGATTGATCGCTTTATTCTGATTTGCTTCCTCTTCTGAAAAGGCCGAATCCGTCATGTAGGGTTTGATACGAGTGTTATTTTCTCCTAACTGGATCTTGGTGTAATATTGAGTGAGAAATTCATTGACAAGCTCATCTGATAGGACGGTCGCTCTTTCCTCCTGCTTTTTCTTTGACACAAGTTTATTGGCTTCTGCTCGTATTTGGTTCTCTGTTTGTTTTGAAACGGATTGTGAGCCAATCGTGTAGCCAATCATGACCATAAAACTGACTGCGATTAAACCTCCTACTCCAATCAGAAATCGAGCTTTCACTTTATTTAACATGGCTTACTCCTTTATTAGTGATAGCCAAATCATAACAAGATTATCTTGGAAAATTTATCACAAGAAAAAGGACTACCAATCGGTAATCCTCCGTGTTAAACTATTCTATTTCTCCACCACTTTATAATAAAGCTTAAAACGAGAAATAGATTCAAAGCAATAAAAAATCCTGTAAAACTCCAAACTCCATTAGTTGCTAAATCTTCTGAATAGAGGTATCTCTCAGTAAAGAAGAGGTAAACTCCATAGATTTCAATAAAGACTAATCCACTGATGAGTCCGATAAGAAATAAAGCACCTGAAACTTTCACAATCCGATAAAGGACAAACAACATCAGTCCTATTGCTGCGATAATCAAAAGGCTTTGTAGAATTTGCTCCAACATCTTACACCTCTTTCTAGGCTAATTGCTTGCGATAGTAGTCAGCCTGTCTCTTGTCTAAATCATCAAGTTGGGCAACCAAATCAAGGTATTCTGCCTTCGTCACCTTATCTAAGCTTGGAAAATCATTCTCACGATTTGTGATGATGATTTCCAGCTGTCCAGTAATTTCACGCCTTGAAAAACTGTAATCAAAGGTCTCATCTTCATACTGTTCCTTTAAAGTTTGGTAGTTTGCCCTATCTTCTGAACTCGTAAAGCCTTGTGACAACCATTCTTCAAGTTGATAACGCATTTCTTCTACTGTTTTGGTCATGGTCTGTTCTCCTTTTGTGATTTCTTGACTTCATTTTACCGCGTTCAAAAATATTTGTCAGCCTTTTTTCTTATATCTCGAGTGCTAGTTGTTGCTTCTTTTGGGCTGTTGTATCTTCACTAAACTTGGCCAAAGCTGCATCTATCTCTTCAATCTCTGCTTCTTTTTCAACCAAGGGAGCCAAGACATCATACTTAGCCTTTACAAGCTGATATTCCTCTTCCTTGGGAAAGATTTTCTCAACTTCAACTTTGGCTACTTGTAGCTTATCTTTTAAATCCTTTACCAGCTCTTGCGTCTTTTCTTGGTCATCCAAAATATGGTCAATGGTATTACTGATCCGTTGAATGGTTCCCACGTCTGATTTCAAATCAAGGGCGACTGTATATTGGTTATCGCCTACAATCATCAAAGAAACAGTCTCTGGTAAAGGCTCACTAGGACCACGTGTTGTCATTTTCAAATCAAATCCTCTAAAGCTGGCAAGCGTTTTGACTTCCTTGGTCTCTGAGCGGTTATAGGTGATGAGTTTACGCAGATAGTCCCCAGCTTCAGCACGATTATCCATTGCTTGATTGTCAAATCGCATGACAAAATCTTGCGCCTTTGTTGCCAAAGATTGGGCAATATCTTTATCGTATTGACTCAACCGTTTTTCCATAGTAGGGATGTGCTTCTCGCAATAGGAAACTGTGTGGCGGTATTCATCTTTTGAGCGATTAAAAGCTCGTTTTTGATTTTCTAAAACTGTCAGTTCATTTTCCAATTCCATTTTGAGTTTGAGATAGGGGTTTTCAGTGGCTAAAACCTTAAAGTCAGAAGCTGTCATGGTTTGTTCATCAATGTCTTCTGCCGACCGCACAGGGTCTTTTGAGGTCATAATCTGAGTGATATATTTGAGCTTATTCTCCTGTGTCTGCCAGAGGTAATTGTCAAAGCTCCCTTTAGTGATATAGTGATAAATATCCACCTCCTGGTGCATATTCCCTTGTCGAATCAGTCGTCCATTTCGCTGGACAATATCAGTCGGTCATTTTTTGCGGACAGTTCAATACATGCCCTTCGGTTCCTCTCCCTACTCCTGCGTTTGCTCTCGTTTGATTTCTCCCTCTGTATCCTCTTAGCACAAGCGGGACAATACTTTGATATTCCAGAGCTGGGGACGTATTCAACACCGCACACCGTACAATTTTTAGGCTTTAACGCCGTCCACCGCTTTGTGGGTGTGATATGTAATTCACCGACAAAGCCGATGAATTTATAGTAAATCTTGATTTCCTGCCTTACTGTCCCGTCCGCAAGTTTCTCACGTTCCGAAACAAGTATCTTGTCTATGAGTGCGTTTTTTTAATTGCTTTAATATTTCATTTACTGATTCTATATCCAAATCGTACCAATCACCAAAAGCGATAATATCACCTGATACTTTTTTTCTATAAAGTCAACTGTTAAAGTTATTTCTCTTGTTGACATTGGCGAACGTGCTTGTGTGCTTTATTTCTCGATCAGCTTTTAAAAAATGAGGAAATGTTTTTATAAAAAAAGAGTAGTTACCGTTTTTTGGTAACTACTCTTTTCTTTTTTTGTATAGTAATATTGTATCATTAAGAATCACAAATCACAAGTGATTTGTGATTAATCACTTGTGATTTGTGATAAGTGATTTGTGATTAATATATAAAAGCCCTCTTTATGTACTGACCCCAAAAAGTTGGACAAATAATTATTGAAAGGATTTAGTTCTGTATTGGACAGGACTAAGTCCTTTTAATTTTGCTTTGATTCGTTTGTTGTTGTAGTAAAAAATATAATCTGTAATAGCTTCTTCAAGCTCGTCAAGTGATTGATAAGATGTCTCGAGTCCATAAAACATTTCAGATTTGAGAATGCCAAAGAAAGACTCCATCATCCCATTATCTGTGCTATTCCCTTTGCGGGACATGGATGGTCGAATGCCCTTGGTTTCCAAAAAGTAATGGTAAGACTGGTGCTGGTATTGCCAACCTTGATCGCTATGGAGAATAGTCCCACTGTATAAATCTGCTGGAAAAGCCTTCGCAAGCATAGTTTGAACCTGTTTCAAGTCAGGTGACCGAGACAGGGTAAAATCAATAATCTCACTATTATAGCCGTCAAGAACAGGCGATAAGTAGAGTTTCCCTTCAGGCAAAGCAAACTCCGTCACATCGGTATAACATTTTTCATAAGGCTTAGATCCCTCAAACTGACGTTTAATCAGATTATCAGCCTTCTTACCCACCTCACCTTTGTAAGAAGCATACTTGCGCTTACGACGAATACGAGCCGCTAAGCCCATGACTGTCATCAAACGCTGCACCTTTTTATGGTTGATGAAGAAACCTCGATTTCTGAGTTCTAAATAAATCCGACGATAGCCGTAATTACCTTTATGGTCATCATAAATGGCTTGAATTTCAGTCTTAATTGCTTTGTTCTTGTCGGGTTTATCCAGTTGCTTGACTTGATAATAATAGGTTGAGCGAGGCATTTTAGCTGTCGCAAGTAGGAAGTCTAGTCGGAATCCTCCTTGGACCATATCTCTAATTGTTTCTGCTGTTCGCGCACTAGTGTTTCGTCCCTCAAGCGAAGTTCCCTCAACTTTTTTAGGAAGGCCACCTCCGTTCGGAGACGTTCATTTTCCTCTTGAAGGCGCTCTAATTCCGTCATCTCTTCCCAGGTTTTCTTGCGTTTACGTCCCATCTTGCTCGGTCTCCCTCTTGGTTTTTCAAGAATAGTATACCCGTTTTTCTTGTATTGTGCTATCCAATTGGGAAGCATTCCTCGATTTGGCAAGGCATAATCAAGGGAAACTGAGAGTTGAGAACACCCATGAATCAAGACTTTATCCATTATTTCTTGCTTTAATTCAGGTGAATAATACCTATTTTTACCTTTTTCAACGATTTCCACGCCATATCGATCCATGAGTTTTATCATGTAGGTGAGATTGGCAATAGTGACCTTGTATATCTGGCTAAGGTTGACCCACGACATGCCACTCTTTCTCAGCTCATATATTTCTAGTTTATCTTCATAACTTAATTTCATAAGAAAAACACCCCAATCGTTAGATTTTGTGTCTAACTTTTGGGGTGCAGTTCATTAAAGGGCTTTTATGTTTATTTTGAAAAAGAGATAAAATCAATATATCCCTTTTCCCCAATTTTTACAACGGCATTGTAGGGCTTTTTCTCTTTGTTTTTGATTCCTTTTACCAGGGTTTCTTTTCCCTCCAGTAATTCTTTTACATTCGTTTTGGTTAGTTTTTTCTTTCTAAAATGTTCAGCTAAAGTAAACTTACATTCAGGATAATTTGAACAACCATAAAACGATTTTTTTAATACAATATTGTTGCCACACTTAGGACATTTTCCTACAAGGGGTCCCGAGCGCTTAGTGGGAATTTGTACCCCTTATCGATACAAATTCCCCGTAGGCGCTAGGGACCTCTTTAGCTTCTTGGAAGCTGTCAGTAGTATATCTAATAATTTATCTCCATTCCCTTTAGTAACGTGTAACTTTCCAAATTTAAAAAAGCGACTCATAGAATTATTTCCTCCCGTTAAATAATAGATAACTATTAAAAATAGACAATACTTGCTCATAAGTAATGGTACTTAAATTGTTTACTTTGGCGTGTTTCATTGCTTGATGAAACT
>NZ_JBRUDG010000009.1:0-62043 GCF_053203725.1 Streptococcus porcorum
CCATATGAACCCTTTCTAATGTGAGTTTCGTCGCTTTTCATTATAGGTCATATGGGACCTTTTTCTATATTCAAAAAGGCTCCATAATTTCCACGGTGTTCTTACCCACTACAGAAATTATAGAGCCGATTTTTGAAGTTTATCCTTTGGGATAAGCTTTTTTAGTTGGAGTGGAAACGGTTATTTTCTTGACTAAAATTCAATATTATAATATACTATATGTGGTTATAACCAGTTGAAAGAAGTGATAGGATGGAAAAAGTAAAAAAAATACCGCTTTATCTCCAATTGGTCAAAGCGTTAGAGACAAAAATTAGAGAGACCATGTCCCCTAATCAGAAATTGCAAAGTGAACGGGAATTGATCCAAGCATATGATGTGAGTCGAATGACAGTTCGCTTAGCTTTGCAAGACTTAGAGAAGCGAGGTGTGATTTATAAAAAACAAGGAAAGGGAACATTTGTATCAGAGATTGTAGAACCTGCATGTGATTTATCCACAGCCTATAGTTTTACGGAGCAAATGAAACGAATCGGTAAAGACCCTCAAACGAAGATTTTATCTTTTCGAAAAATACCGCTAGATACGTATTTAGCTAAGGATATGGGCATGGAAGTTGGAGAAGAAGCTTGGGAGTTGGAAAGACTACGCTTGGCAGATGGTCTTGAGATGATGCTAGAGCGCTCTTACCTTCCTTACAAGGAATTTTCAACTTTAACGAAAAGCATGTTGGAGAAAAAGCCCTTATATGATATTTTTGCAGAAGATTTTAAGCAAACGATTAGAGTGGCTGAGGAGGAGTTTTATGCCAGTGTAGCGATGGAGATGGAATCTGATTTGCTTAAGATTTCGTTAGGATCAGCTGTTCTTCATCTTCAACGAAAGACCTATACGGATAAAAATCAACTAATAGAATACACTTTTAGTATTGCGCGTGCAGATCAGTTTCGTTATCGTATTAGTCATTTAAGGCAAGGGGATAAGACTTAGCTTTTTATCCTATTAGGAGGTAGCTTATGTTACAGATGTCAAAAGAAGAGCTAGTTAGCTTAGGAGCTGAGGTGACCACCCGTGAAATTAGTCAGCAGCCAGAATTGTGGTTGGAGACTTTAACTATTTTTCAACAGAAAAAACAAATGATTGAGCAGTTTTTAGAAAAAGTTATCTGTCAATCAGATGGTAAGAAAGTTCGTGTACTGTTTACAGGAGCGGGAACATCTCAGTATGTTGGAGATAGTATTTTTGCTTATCTTAGAAAATTTGGAGACCGAAAACATTTTGACTTTGAGAGTATTGGAACAACGGAGCTTGTTTCTGCGCCAGATTATCATTTATTTTCGGATGAAGTTTTGCTCCTGGTTTCTTTTGCTCGAAGTGGAAATAGCCCAGAAAGCTTAGCAGCAGTGGACTTAGCTCGAACAATTGTTCCTAATTTGTATCAGCTAACGATTACTTGTGCTCAAGATGGAGAGTTGGCTAAGCAATCGGTGGATGATGAAAAAAATCTGTTACTTTTAATGCCAGAAAAATCAAATGATGCTGGCTTTGCAATGACAGGGTCGTTTACCTGTATGATGTTAATGGCTTTGTTGATTTTTGATCAAAGTTATCATTTATCTGAAAAAGAATCTCTCGTGTCGGTTTTGTCTGCTATGGGACGAGGTGTTTTGGATAAGGTTAGACAGATAAATGATTTATTAGATGGAACATTTGACCGACTGGTTTATCTTGGATCAGGAAGTTTTTCTCTTTTAACCAGAGAAGCACAATTAAAAATTTTAGAGTTGACAGCTGGTCAGGTCGCAACTATTTTTGACTCTTCAATGGGCTTTCGTCATGGTCCCAAGTCCTTTATTACGGATAAAACCTTGGTGTTTGGTTTTTTAAATAATAACACTTATACTAGAGATTATGATTTAGATATTTTAGAAGAAATTGCTGCAGATCATATCGCGAAATCGGTGATAGCGATTGGTCAACAAGGGAGGGAAAATTTTTCTGGGCAAATGATTAACTTAGGAAGTGAGCCTCTATTAAGAGATGCCTATCTAGCCTTTCCTAGTATTATGGTTGCACAGATTATTGCTCTGTTAAGTGCTATTAAGGTAAAAAATAAACCAGATACGCCGTCTGTAAGCGGTACGGTTAATCGTGTGGTTAAAGGTGTTCGAATTCATCCCTATGGAAGATAAGGAGTAGCTTATGTGGACATTAAGTGAAGAAAAACGTCAACGTTTAGAGGCAGTATCACGACAAGATGGTATTATTTCAGCCCTGGCTATTGATCAAAGAGGCGCTTTGAAAAAAATGTTTGAACAATTTGGGTATCAACCGAGTAAGGAAGTCATATCAGAGTTTAAAGGATTGGTGTCAGAAGAATTAACACCGTATGCGTCCTCTATTTTGTTAGATCCTGAGTATGGGTTAGAGGCAGCAAACATCAGAGATAAAGAAGCTGGGCTTTTGCTAGCTTATGAAAAAACAGGGTATGATACTAGCCGCCCAGGCCGTTTACCAGATTTGTTACCAGAGTGGTCCGTTCTTCATCTGAAGGAACAAGGTGCAGATGCTATCAAATTTTTGCTCTACTATGATATTGATGATGATCCTTATGTGAATAATGTGAAACATATCTTTGTTGAGCGATTAGGGAGCGAATGTGCGGCAGAAAATATGCCATTTTTCTTGGAATTATTATCTTACGATGCAAAGGGATCAGATAAGCAATCTAAGGAATTTGCAGCTGATAAGCCAAGAAAAGTCATTCAAATGATGAAAGAATTTTCAAAAGCTGATTACAAAGTGGATGTGTTAAAAGTGGAAGTTCCTGTTGATATGCGCTATGTGGAAGGTTTCGGAGAAGAAGTGGTCTATACAAAATCAGAAGCTATGGCTTATTTTAAAGAACAGTCAGATGCGACCCATTTGCCATTTATCTTTTTAAGTGCAGGAGTGTCAGCTCAACTTTTCCAAGACACTCTAAGGCTTGCTCACGCATCAAGTTCTCAGTTTAATGGTGTCTTGTGTGGTCGGGCTACTTGGAAGGATGCTGTGGAACCATTTGTTCAAAATGGTGTGCTTGCGACAAGAGAGTGGTTAAGACAACAAGGAAAATCTAACATAAATGCTCTTAATGAGGTGCTAGTCGAAACCGCACATCCTTGGTGGAATAAGTTAAGTTGATAGTGAGATAGCTAAGGGAGTGGGAAGAACTCGATTGGTTAATCCCCTTATTTCCAAACGTAAGTTCGTGCTAAAATCCTCTACTAGACTACTTTGACTTATTTTATTTCCTGGCTCAAACAGTCCTTACTCTGACGGTTTGACCTCTCTGTTCGCAACAGTAGTTAGGGTAGATTGGAAGTGTAAAACATGAACTGAGGAGATTGGCTTTACAAATCCTATCTAACAGTCCACTAGGTTAACTACTGTGTCAAGATGTTATTAGGAATTCTAAATAAAGAGGTTGGACTGATGGTCCAACCTCTTTTAGCTGTTTGCTTTAATTTCAAATTTATAATATTTCCAGTGTTTGTAGGTTTCTGTGTATTCAAGGATGCTTTGAGTAACAGATGATTGTGTTTTTTTGATTTGAAGGATACTCGCTTCTGTTGGGGATAAATTGAGTGCTTCTTGAACAGGTTTTGGGCTAGGTATGACAACTTGGTTAGTTTCAATAAAGGGCTCTTCGGACATATGGATATTAAAATCTAGTTTGAAGCGTTGATAAATGGACTTGAAATGTTGAAGATCAGCCTCTGGGTTTAGAATATAATATCTTGGAATATAGGATTGGTGGTAAAGGTAAGGGGAGCCATCTGCATAGCGTAGGCGGATAATTTTATAATAATACTCTGTTTTTGGTAGCCCAAGCTTTTCTAAGTATTCAGCGTCATTTCCTTTTTGAATGGATAAGACAGTGACTGTATCGGTTTCAATAGGAAAGAGCTCCATGTCTGAAAACTCTACTAACTTTCCTTTTCTAGCACGAGAGATGAAGGTTCCTTTACCTTGTTTTCTTACAAGGTAACCATCTGAGACCAGTTCTTTGATGGCACGGATAACAGTGATTGAGCTGACGCCATAGATGTCAACTAGCTCTGCTTCAGTATAAAACTTATCTCCGTTTTCAAATTTTTCAGAAATAATCTGTTGGCGAAGATCATTTTTGATTTTTTGATATTTGGGTTCTGCCATAATGACCTCCTTTCAATTAAACAGGCTGCTTATTTCACCATTTATTATACTAAATTTTTTGAGAAACTGCACCTAAAAACTTGATATAACCATTAAAATATGTTAATATATCAACATAAAAAGAAAACGTTTTCAGAGTAACTTTATTTAAGGAGGTCACTATGCCTCGATTTGAAGTTAGAGATCAATTTTTATTAGATGGGAAGGCCTTTAAAATATTATCAGGTAGTATTCATTATTTTAGGATACCCCCTGCTGATTGGTATGCTTCCTTATATAATCTAAAAGCTTTAGGCTTTAATACTGTTGAAACTTATATCCCTTGGAATTTTCATGAAGAGAGAGAAGGGGTATTTGATGCCAGTGGTGAAAAAGATTTTGAGGCTTTCTTGGATTTAGCTCAAGAGTTAGGTTTATATGCGATTATACGCCCTTCGCCTTATATTTGTGCAGAATGGGAGTTTGGCGGTTTACCAGCTTGGCTTTTGACTAAAAGCATACGGATTCGTTCGTCAGATGAAAAATTTTTAACCTATCTAGCAAGGTATTATGATTTTTTACTGCCAAAGCTCGTGAAACACCAGTTAGATAATGGTGGTAATATTTTGATGTTTCAAATAGAAAATGAGTATGGCTCCTATGGGGAAGATAAAGCTTATCTAAAAAAGGTTAGGGATTTGCTGCTTGAAGGTGGGATAAGTCAGCCGCTGTTTACATCAGATGGTCCTTGGCGAGCTACCTTAAGGGCAGGAAGTTTAATTGAAGATGATATTTTGGTGACTGGGAATTTTGGCTCCAGTGCCCAAAAAAATTTTGCCCAAATGCAAGCATTTTTCGATGAAAATGGGAAAACATGGCCTCTGATGTGTATGGAGTTTTGGGATGGCTGGTTTAATCGCTGGGGGCAAGAAATTGTTAGACGAAATCCTAAAGAGCTGGTTGAAGCTGTCATGGAAGCGATAGAACTTGGATCGATTAACCTCTATATGTTTCATGGTGGTACTAATTTTGGTTTTAAAAATGGTTGTTCTGCTCGAGGACAGACGGATTTACCGCAAATTACTTCTTATGATTATGATGCGCTATTGGATGAATCAGGCAATCCTACGGCCAAATATTTTGCCTTACAGGAGGCCTTGAAAGCACGTTATCCAAATTTATGGTTTGATAAACCACTTACAAAATCTTTTATGGAGAAAAAAGGGATTGCCTTAGAGGACAAGATGTCCTTGTTGGACAATTTAGATCAGTTGGCAAGCTATCAGATCAATTGTCTTTACCCTCAAAACATGGAAGATTTAGGTCAAAATGAAGGGTATATCCTTTATGAGACAACTATCAAAAAAGATAAGGAGGAGGAGCGACTAAGAATTATTGATGCGAGAGACCGAATTCACCTCTACTTAGATGGTCAACTAATGGCAACACAGTACCAAGAAGAAATTGGTAGAGATATAGAGGTTCCTCTTTTGTCGGATACCCTAAGCATCCAAATTTTAGTTGAAAATATGGGGCGAGTGAATTATGGTCATAAGTTGCTGGCACCTAGTCAAAGAAAAGGACTAGGACGGGGAATGATGGCGGACTTGCATTTTGTGACCAATTGGACACACTATGGTTTAGATTTTTCAAAATGGAAAGATTTAGATTTTTCAAAAGAGTGGAAAAAAGGTGTAGCAGGACTCTATCGCTATCAGGTTAATCTAGATGAGCCTTCAGCCACTTATCTAGATGTATCACAATTTGGAAAAGGCTGCGTGATGGTAAATCATCATCTGATTGGTCGTTTTTGGGATATTGGTCCTACCTTATCCTTGTATATTCCAAAAGAATTCTTTAGGAAAGGGGCTAATACAGTTCTGATTTTTGAGACAGAAGGGCGATATGCAGAGGCGATTGATTTTGTAAAAACTCCAATTTATAAAGAGATGTGAGGGGATCATTATGACAATCATTGGTGCACGTATTGATGGGCGTCTGATTCATGGTCAGGTGGCAAATTTGTGGACAACCAAACTCCAAATTAGTCGAATCATGGTGATTGATGATGAGGTCGCTCAAAATGACATTGAAAAAAGCGGGTTGAAATTAGCGACGCCAGCGGGTGTGAAATTGAGTGTGCTTCCTGTGGAAAAAGCAGCGCAAAATATTTTAGCAGGAAAATATGATTCACAGCGTTTGTTAATTGTGGCTAGAAAACCAGATCGTTTCCTTCGCTTGATTGAGTATGGTGTGCCATTAAGTGAAATCAATGTAGGAAATATGTCACAGACAGAAGAAACTAGATCAATCACACGTTCAATTAATGTTGTTGATCGTGATATAGAAGTTTTTGAAGCTCTTAACAAACAAGGAATTCATTTAATTGCTCAAATGGTACCAAGTGATGCCGTTGAGGAATTTATGCCTTTACTTAGAAAATAATCCAAAATCTTATAGTGTGAGGAGGAGAAAATCATGATTCAATGGTGGCAAATTTTATTGCTGACGCTCTACTCTGCTTATCAAATCTTGGATGAGTTGACTATTGTATCGTCAGCGGGTTCTCCAGTATTTGCAGGTTTTATTACCGGCTTAATCATGGGAGATTAAAAAACAGGTCTTTATATCGGTGGTGCTTTGCAACTGGTTGTTCTTGGTGTAGGGACCTTTGGTGGTCCATCACGTATTGATGCGACATCAGGTGCTCTTCTTGCGACTGCCTTCTCTGTTGCAACTGGAATGGATAGAGAATTGGCTATTTCTGCCATTGCGGTCCCTGTTGCAGCTTTGATGGTTTATACAGATGTTCTAGGTCGCTTCTCAACAACTTATTTTGCACACCGTATTGATAAACATGTTGAAAACTTTAACTATAAAGGTATTGAACGTGACTATCTTTTGGGAGCTATTCCTTGGGCTTTATCTCGTGCCTTTCCTGTATTTTTGGCCCTTACTTTAGGTGGGGATGCTGTTAAAACCTTATCCGATTGGATTGCTAATAATGCACAATGGTTAGCAGATGGATTGATTTTAGCTGGTAAGATGCTTCCAGGTGTTGGTTTTGCTATTTTACTACGTTATCTTCCAGTTAAGAAAAACTTGGCTTACTTGGCGCTTGGATTTACCATCACAGCTATGTTGACAACCTTATTTGGTTATGTAACCACCTTAGCAGGTGGTGTTGGTGTGGTAGCAGACATCGCAAAAGCTTTGGATGGTGCTCAATTTAATGGTCTTCTAATGATTGGAATTGCTGTTATCGGTTTTGCTCTAGCAGCTATTAGTTATAAAAATGCAATCAATGTACCAACTGTGGCAACTGTAACAAATCAGTCAGAAAGTGGGGAAATTGAAGATGACGAACTATAAATTAACAAAAGCAGATTTTAATCAAATCAATCGCCGTAGTCTCTTCACCTTCCAGTGGGGCTGGAACTACGAACGGATGCAAGCTTCAGGATATCTGTATATGATTTTGCCACAGTTAAGAAAAATGTACGGAGATGGCACTCCTGAGCTGCAAGAAATGATGCGCCTACATACTCAGTTCTTTAATACTTCGCCATTTTTCCATACTATTGTGACAGGGATTGACTTGGCTCTTGAAGAAAGTGAAGGCACAAAATCAAAAGAGGCTGTCACAGGTATTAAGACTGGTTTGATGGGACCATTTGCTGCGATTGGGGATTCTATTTTTGGATCAACTATTCCTGCCATCATGGGTGGTTTGGCTGCTGGTCTTGCAACAACAGACGGTAATCCGATTGGGATATTCCTTTGGATTTTAGTGGCTGTAGCTTATGATATTTTCCGTTGGAAACAATTAGAGTTTGCCTATAAAGAAGGAGTGAGCTTGGTGACAACCATGCAACACCGTTTGACAGCTTTAACAGATGCGGCATCTGTTCTTGGGGTCTTTATGGTCGGCGCTTTGATTGCTACCATGATTAACTTTAAATTTACTTATGCACAAGATTTTGGTGGTGTTGTGTTTAATCTTCAAGAAACACTGGATAAAATCTTCCCACGTCTGGTACCAGCTCTTTTTGCAGGCTTTATTTACTGGTTACTTGGTAAAAAAGGAATGACTTCTACTAAAGCGATCTTTATTGTGATTGCAATAGCCGTAGGAGTATCCTTCCTATCTTGGTGGCTAAAAGTTCCTATTTTAGGAGTATAGGAGAGTGACATATGACAAAGCAATTGGTTTTGATCAGTCATGGTCGGTTTTGTGAAGCCTTAAAAGAGAGTACGGAAATGATTATGGGACCACAAAATCAAGTTCACACACTAGCTCTTTTGCCAGAAGAAGGTCCTGATGATTTTAGAAAAAAATTTGAAATATTGACAAAAGATTTTGATCAATTTATCGTCATGGCAGATTTGCTAGGTGGAACTCCAGCAAATGTTGTCTCAAAACTCTTACTTGAAGGGGGCAATTTTGATTTCTATGTCGGGATGAATATGCCGATGGTTATTGGTTTTTTAAACGGAATACTACTAGATCAAGAGGTCGATCTTATTCAATATGGAACCAGCAACATCAAACGTGTCAACGATTTATTATTAGTCGCTGATGAGGATGATGAGTGAGAAGTAGCTGGAGCAATCTAGCTACTTCCATTTAAGTGGTAAAGTAGGGAGTGATGAGGTCTAAAGAGTATTATTTAGTGGATGTTAAGATAGTTACTTTTTTTGAAAAATCAGGTTGCTTATAGTGATAAAGGGGTGAGATAAAGTGATTTTCAACATTTTTCCACTCCTTTTATTGAGGTGAGGAGCGATGGATAAGATAATTAAAGTAAAACCATTTGGTTCACAAAGAGCCAAGTTATTGATCTTAAAAAATAGTAGAGGGATGACGGTCAGTCTTAGTAATTTTGGTGCTCGTTTGGTTGGAATAACCCTTCCTTTAGAAGATGGGGAGCGACAAGTTATTAAAAGTTATTCTTCTGATGAAGCTTATAAGGAACATGATAGTTATGTTGGGGCTAGTATTGGTCCTGTTGCAGGGCGTATTAGAGATGGTTTTGTTGAGTTGTCGGGAAAAAACTATTATTTAGACCAAAATGATGGACAAAACACGCTTCATGGGGGAAGAAATAGTTATGAGGTAATTTATTGGGATTATTTTATTAATACTGTGGATAATAGTGTAAGTTTTAGTCACAATTTCGAGGAAAACTATAAGGGATTTCCAGGAAAGCTTTGGGTGATGATTACTTATCATTTGGATGAGGACGATACTTTAAGGATTACCTACGAAGCAAAATCCACAGAGGATACTTATTTTAATCCGACCAATCACGTTTATTTTAATCTAACAGGCCATTTTAATCATTCTGTCGAACATCATCTGGTTAAAATTGCTTCTGATTATGTAGCCGAATTAGGAGAGGATCATTTGCCAACAGGAGAATTGTTACCAGTTCTCTATAGTCCATTTGATTTTAGAGATTATCAGGAATTTGCTTCTGGTTTTCATTCACGTCATCCACAAGTTAAAATGGTAGGGGGGTATGATCATGCTTGGTTATTGGCAGATTATGATGTGCCAGTCCAGGTTAAGAGTCCTGATGAGAAAATTTGCTTAACCATGACAACAGATCAACCTGCAGTGGTGATTTATACCTATAACCATGGCAAAAACAAGGAGAAGCATTCTGCTTTTAGTTTAGAGGCTCAAGCTGTCCCTAACACAGTAAAAGAAAAACAGTTTGGTCATATTTTACTTGAAGCTAACAGGCTTTATTCTAGTCAGACCACTTATCATTTTGACTTTTAAGGATTATAAAAGACTGTGACCGAAATCTTGATCATGTGACTGACAGGAAAAGATCAGGATGGGGCACAGTCTATTGTTTTGAAGTGAGAGTAAAAATGTTCTTGCATTTTATAAAAAACTATAGTAATATAAAAAGGTAGCCGCTATAGTTAAATGGTATAATAGAGCAATGGTAATGCTCAGTTCCGAGTTCAATTCTCGGTGGTGGCATCAAGAAACAGAGAGAAACCTATCGTTTAGGTTTTTTTATTTTAAATAGATTAGCTTTGAAGAAATACTGGCAATATCCTTGAAGTCTAGGCTTTTTTGAGCTATAATAAGTAAGATTGTAACTTGTGAGAAGAGGAGAAAAGTGTGTCTTACGAACAAGAGTTTTTAAAAGAGTTTGAAGAATGGGTAAGCCAACAGGTCATGATCAATAAAATGGCCATGGAACAAAGTCAGGCTGTGTGGGAAGAAAGTCAAGATGAGCGTGCCAAAGAGGCTGTTATTCGTTATGAAAGTCGTCTGGATGCTTATCAGTTTCTAACCACTAAGTTTGCCAATTATCATGATGGCAAAAGTTTTCATGATTTACCAGATGATTTATTTGGAACCCGTCCCTATTAAAAACCAGAAAGAGAGAATTTAGGATTATAATGGCTAAGAAAACAGTAAACCGTAAAAAAGCATTACGAAAAGAAGCAGCAGATCTTAGAAGAAAAGCAGGTCAGAAGATTGAGCGCGTGGTGAAGGCAGTTGAAGAAGCACCTCAAAAAGTAGCTTCTACGATTACTACAAGTTTTGAAGCTTTCTCTAACATCAAAGAACTAGCAGGTCTGCCAGAAGCACGTTTGAAAACGTTTTATGAAGAAGGAATTACTTCTTTAGAAGCATTTGCAACTTGGACTGAAAAAGAGTTGCTAGCTTTAAAAGGGATTGGTCCAGCAACTATTAAACAGTTAAAAGAAAAAGGGATTGACTTTAAAGCCTAAGAAACACCGTCCCTAAAATCACTTAACAATAATACTGGATAATTAATGGACAAGACATGAATCAACAAGACTTTATCAAACAATTTAAAAAAGTTCATGGGCGCAAACCCTCTCCAGCTGAATTGCATCAAGCTATTCAAGAGGGACGTGTGGAAGTAACCTCTCGTAACCTATTGTCTAAACGCCTTTTTTTAGGACTTGGGATAGCTGTTTTGGGAGTAGGTGGCTTTTGTTTGAAGCAGGCTTTGCAAGATGCTGAGCAAGTAAAGGTTGTCAAGGTAACCCCTTCAAAACAGAAAGAAGCAACAAGTACCTCAAAAACTACCTCCACAAGCTCCACTTCACGTTCAAGCTCTGCTTCAACAACCGCTAAAGCCACGTCCACAAGTTCCACTTCAAGTTCAAGCTCTACTTCAACAACTGCTAAAACCACAGAAACGACATCCAATAAAATGGATATAGAAGCGCTTTATAAGAGAGATTTAAGGAGTGTTCAGGGGGAGTGGACTAATGGTCAAGATACTCTGAAGTTGACGGATAAGCTGGTGGGTGATGTGGAGGTTATGCAACATGAAGATGGTTATGTTGAATACATCGTAACAGAAACTGGTGTGAGAACCAGTCGCATGGCTTACTTCTTTTTTCCTGCTGGCACTCCAACCATTGATTTAGCTGGTGCACAGATTTCAAATCAGGATGATACAACTAAGGATCGTGTTCTTGTGATGTCTGAAATGTATGGTTCATTTTATTACAGGGCTGATGAAAAAAGTGACAAGCAAGATGCATCAGTAGAAGGCGTAGAGGCTCAGATTAAAGAGCGGGTAAATCAGTACCGTAAGGATATCAATCGCTCATTGGCAACGCGTACAGATGCGATTGCTGATAATTTTGTAAAGGGATCTGAAAGTCATCGTATTACAGTTGATTGGGTGGTCAATGATTCAGCAAATGAGGGGATTGCGCGTTATGACTCCACAACCGATAGTATCTCCAATATTCAAGTATCAGGAAATACAGTCACTTGCGATATTTCCTATACCACTATCACTTCTTATACTGATGGTCGTTCACCAGCAACAGGTCACTCCAATCGACATTACGTTTTTGAAAAAACAGCAACAGGTTTGCTGATAAAGGACTTTGGTGGTCTGATAGAGTAAGGGCCAACAGATTGGTTTAAAGCAGGTGAGAGAGTTTGAGAAATCCAGTAAATTTCTTGCACTTGCCTGTCTTATTTGCTACAATAATAGCATTCAGAGGTGTTTTGGACTCCATTTGTCACAGGAAGCGGTGGTACTGAGAAATCCGCACAAATGTCAAAACTGGTTGCTGATGTTTTGAATCGAATAGATAAAGTGCAGATAATCTATCTGAACAAGGGTGGTACCGCGGAAATCAACTTCGTCCCTGTCTAGCAAGTCTAGACGGGGATTTTTGATGCTTTATGAGTATTATAGTAAGGAGATAAGGATGAAAGTCATTGGAGAACTAAAAGATAATATGTTACCAGCTGTGGAGACGGAACGTCTCATCTTGCGTCAGCGGACGATAGATGATGTGCCAGATATGTTTGCTTACGTTAGCTTAGAAAATGTGGCTTATCCAGCTGGTCTGCCACTCATTGCAACCTTGGAAGACGAGTATGATTATTTTGAAAATCACTACTACCAAAATCTTGAGAAAGAAAATCTGCCATCAGGCTATGGTATAACAGTCAAGGGGAACGACCGCATTATTGGCTCTTGCGATTTCAATCACCGTCATGAAGATGATGTCTTTGAAATTGGCTACATGCTCCATCCAGATTATTGGGGGAAAGGCATCATGGCAGAAGCTGTAGAGGCATTAATTGAGGTTGGATTTACACTTCTTAACCTTCATAAAGTCGAAATTGTTTGCTATGACTACAATAGACAAAGCAGACGTATCGCTGAAAAACTCGGTTTTACTCTGGAAGCTAGCATTCGTGATCGAAGAGATATTCAAGGCAATCGCTGTCATGATTTACGATACGGTCTGCTAAAAAGTGAGTGGGAGAAGATGAAAGAGTCAAGATAAAACTAGAAAAATGAGAACTTTTATCCAGAAGAACCAGGTCGGATTAAGGTTGAGTTGGTGGGGTGAATTTAAAATAGAGAGGACTCAAAATGGAAGTACAACAACCAATTAGAGATACAAAAGAGTTAGAGGCAATTGATACCTTATCTAATCGTTATAAGAAGTTAGTTGAGCCTAATCATTTGATGAAGTTTGGAAATGAATTAGGTAAATTAGTTCCTCAGGAAATAAAAAACTTTGTAGGTGGAATTGGACAAAATATTTCAGAACAAGAATTATATATCAAGGTTTTGGAACTGTTAGGTCAAGGTTTCCATGAAATTGAAAAACAAGCTGCAAAGTATTCCATTAGCAAAAAGGAAGTTGTTAAAAAATACAAGGGTGTCGAGTCTTTTGAAGAAATCGTCCTATTAAGAAGCTACCAGATTGCTAAAGTTGTTAGTGATTATAAAGTTCAAGATTTATTAGCTGCAGGGGTACAAGGAGCTGCTACAGGAGCACTTGGTTTTGCGGGTATTCCATTTAATCTAGCTTTAAGTACGTTTTTATACTTCCGTGCTGTACAGTCTATAGCACTACATTACGGATATGATGTTATCAATGATCCTGATGAGTTGGTAATTGCAAGTAAGGTTTATACTGATGCGATGAGTCCCTCAGTTAAAGGTGGGACTGACGAGCTTTCAACTGCTATTGCTAAAATTATGATAATGAGTAAGGCTACTATCATTCAACAGACTACTAGAAAAACTTGGTCTGATATGGCTGCTCGTGGTGGAATACCATTATTTTTGACTCAACTGAGAGCATTGGCTCACAAATCAGCACAGAAAGCAGTAGAAAAAGCAGGTCAAAAAGGACTAGAAAATACTTTGTTTAGAGAATCATTTGAGCTGATTGGAAAAAAACTGACTCAAAAAACTATAGAACGCAGTATTCCTGTTATTTCAGCAGGGATAGGGGCATTGATTGATACTGCTCAAATGCGTTCTGTTCTAGAGTTTGCAGATGTTTTTTATCAAAAACGCTTCCTAGCTGAAAAAGAGTACCGTATAGAATTACTAAAAAATAAAGATACCACAATAATTATCGATGCAGAATTCACAGAAAGTGAATCTAAAGGAGAAAAATAAATGTCAAAAGAATTATCACCAAAATACAATCCAGCCTCTGTTGAGGCTGGTCGTTATCAAACTTGGTTGGACCAAGATGTTTTTAAGCCGTCAGGCGATGCGGAGGCGAAGCCCTATTCTATCGTCATTCCACCGCCAAATGTCACAGGTAAGTTGCACTTGGGACACGCTTGGGATACAACTTTGCAAGATATTATCATCCGTCAAAAACGTATGCAGGGCTTTGATACCCTCTGGCTTCCAGGTATGGACCACGCAGGGATTGCCACTCAGGCTAAGGTGGAGGAGCGCTTGCGTGAGCAAGGCGTGACCCGTTATGATCTTGGTCGTGAAAAATTCCTCGATAAAGTCTGGGAATGGAAAGATGAGTATGCTGCGACCATTAAGGAACAATGGGGCAAGATGGGGCTATCTGTGGATTATTCACGTGAGCGTTTCACACTTGATGAAGGACTATCAAAAGCCGTTCGCAAGGTCTTTGTAGAACTCTACAAAAAAGGCTGGATCTACCGTGGCGAGTTTATCATCAACTGGGACCCAGCGGCCAGAACTGCCCTTTCTGATATCGAGGTTATCCACAAGGACGTAGAAGGAGCTTTCTACCACATGAATTACATGTTGGAAGATGGTTCTCGTGCCCTTCAAGTTGCGACAACTCGTCCTGAAACTATGTTCGGTGACGTTGCGGTGGCGGTTAACCCAGAAGACCCACGTTACAAGGACTTGATTGGCAAAAACGTTATCCTACCAATCGTTAACAAGCCAATCCCAATCGTTGCGGATGAGCACGCAGATCCTGAATTTGGTACAGGGGTTGTGAAAATCACACCTGCCCATGATCCAAATGACTTCCTTGTCGGTCAACGCCACAGTCTGCCACAAGTCAACGTTATGAACGACGACGGTACTATGAACGAGTTGGCAGGTGAATTTGAAGGCATGGACCGCTTTGAAGCCCGTAAAGCAACCGTTGCGAAGTTGCAAGAACTGGGTGCCCTTGTGGAAATCGAAAACCGTGTGCATTCAGTCGGTCACTCTGAGCGTACAGGTGTGGTAGTCGAGCCACGTTTGTCAACCCAATGGTTTGTTAAAATGGACCAACTGGCTAAGAATGCTATTGCCAATCAAGACACCGCTGACAAGGTAGAATTTTACCCACCACGTTTCAACGATACCTTCCTCCAATGGATGGAAAATGTACACGACTGGGTTATCTCGCGTCAGCTTTGGTGGGGTCATCAGATTCCAGCATGGTATAACGAATCTGGCGAAATGTACGTTGGAGAAGAGGCTCCAGCAGGTGACGGTTGGGTACAGGATGAGGATGTCCTAGATACTTGGTTCAGCTCTGCCCTTTGGCCATTCTCAACCATGGGCTGGCCTGACGAAAATGCGGCGGACTTTAAGCGTTACTTCCCAACCTCAACCTTGGTAACGGGCTATGACATCATCTTCTTCTGGGTGTCTCGTATGATTTTCCAATCGCTTGAGTTCACAGGCCGTCAGCCATTCAAGAATGTGCTGATCCACGGTTTGATCCGTGACGAAGAAGGTCGCAAGATGTCTAAGTCACTCGGAAACGGGATCGACCCAATGGATGTCATCGAGAAATACGGTGCGGACGCTTTGCGTTGGTTCCTGTCAAACGGCTCTGCTCCTGGTCAAGATGTTCGCTTCTCTTATGAGAAGATGGACGCGTCTTGGAACTTCATCAACAAGATTTGGAACATTTCCCGCTATATCCTCATGAACAATGAAGGGTTGACCTTGGATGCAGCGCGTGAGAATGTCGCTAAAGTCGCAGCAGGTGAGGCTGGTAATGTGACGGATCGCTGGATTCTCCACAACCTAAACGAAACCATTGCCAAGGTCACTGAAAACTTTGACAAGTTCGAGTTTGGTGTGGCTGGTCACATTCTCTACAACTTCATCTGGGAAGAGTTCGCCAACTGGTATGTCGAGCTGACCAAGGAGGTGCTTTACAGCGATAACGAGGCTGAGAAAGTCATGACCCGCTCTGTCCTTCTCTACACGCTGGACCAAATCCTTCGCCTTCTCCACCCAATCATGCCGTTTGTGACGGAAGAAATCTTCGCTCAGTATGCTGAAGGATCAATCGTAACAGCTGACTACCCTGTGGTCAATGAAGCGTTTGAGAATGCTGGCGCTCATAAGGGTGTAGAGAGCTTGAAAGACTTGATTCGTGCCGTTCGTAATGCGCGTGCAGAGGTCAACGTAGCACCATCAAAACCAATCACTATCTTGGTGAAAACAAGTGACGCTGAATTGGAAAACTTCTTCACGTCAAATGTCAACTACATCAAACGCTTCACCAATCCAGAAACCTTGGAAATCTCAGCTGATTTGACAGCACCAGAATTGGCTATGTCAGCCGTGATTACAGGAGCTGAAATCTTCTTGCCACTAGCAGACCTCCTCAACGTCGAAGAAGAGTTGGCTCGTCTAGACAAAGAACTGGCCAAATGGCAAAAAGAATTGGACATGGTTGGCAAAAAACTCGGCAACGAACGCTTCGTCGCCAACGCCAAACCAGAAGTCGTTGAAAAAGAAAAAGAAAAACAAGCCGACTACCAAGCTAAGTATGATGCGACAGTAGGACGGATTGAAGAGATGAAGAAATTGGTTAAGTAGGTAGAATAGGATAAAATACCCAGCCCAAAAAGGCTGGGTTTTTGTTTAAGTGTTAGCTGAGATAATGTTAGGAAGAATAGAAAATAATGAAACTTTGTTTCTAGTGAAGTATTTTTCTATCTTTACATATTTTTGAATTTTTATAATAATAGTATTATCTAACAACAAAGGAAATAGTCATGGCTAATAACCAATTATTTAAAGATAACCTTCTTCATTCTTTGCAATATGGTTTTATTGATAGAGAGGTTTTTCAAGAAGGAGTCTATTCGCCTAAAATTTTAATTAATGATACAGAAACTCATCGTTATGTTTTAAATGATATTCAAGAAGAATTAAGCAAGGCTAAATCCTTTGCTTTCAGTGTGGCTTTTATTACTCAGTCTGGACTAGCCCTGATTAAAAGTCAATTATCAGATTTGGCGGATGAGGGAATACAAGGGAGAATTTTAATTTCTCCGTATCTGGATTTCAACGACCCCATAGCGATGAAGGAATTGCTTAAACTGAAAAATGTCCAAATACGGATAACACCAGTCAATTTGCAAATGCATGCTAAGTTTTATCTGTTTGAGCAAAAAGATAAGCAAGTTATCATTTCTGGTAGTTCCAATTTAACGCATACGGCTTTAAAAGTGAACTATGAGTGGAATGTGAAGTTGACATCTACACATAATGGTGATTTTATTCAGAATGCAAAAGAAGAGTTTGAGCGTATTTGGGAAAAATCAATCGTTTTAGATATAGAAGCAATCAATGCTTATTCGGCTCGTAGAAAGACGGTGATACAACCAGCAACGATCCAGGATGAGTCAATAGCCCCTTACCAAGAATCTATACGCCCCAACAAGATGCAAGAGCAAGCTCTAGAAGGTCTCGCAACCGTTAGGAAAAATGGTGCACAAAAAGCTCTGGTCATTAGTGCAACTGGAACAGGAAAAACCTATCTTTCTGCTTTTGATGTTAAACAATATAATCCAGAGAAAATGTTGTTTATTGTCCACCGAGAACAAATTCTTCAGAAATCATTAAAAGATTTTCAAAAAGTGTTAGGTTTTGAGGATGATGAGGGTTGCATTTATAAAAGTGGGATGGATATTTCACAAAAGAGGTATATTTTTGCGACCATTCAAACCATTTCGAGAGAAGACAATCTCCAATCACTTGCTCCAACTTTCTTTAACTATATTTTGATTGATGAGGTTCATAAAGCGGGTGCAGATACCTATAAAAAAGTGATGAATTATTTTCAGCCAGATTTTTATTTAGGGATGACAGCGACACCTGAGCGAACAGACGGACAAAATATTTATGAGCTTTTTGACTATAATATTGCCTATGAGATTCGCTTACAAGAGGCACTTGATAATGATATGCTCTGTCCATTTATATACTACGGCGTTTCAGACATTAAGATTGATGGCCGATTGATTGGTGAGAAAGCCACTTTTTCGAATTTAGTATCAGACCAGCGTGTTAATCATATCTTAGAAAAAGTCGCTTACTACGGAGTTAGCGGAGAAGTGGTTAAGGGGTTGATTTTCTGTTCTTCTGTTAAAGAGGCAAATGAATTAGAAAGTCAATTTAATAATAGGGGACTTCGCACACGTGCGCTATCAGGAGAACATAGTCAAGAAGAGCGACAGCGAGTTGTTCAAGAATTAGAAAATGGGAACTTAGACTATATTTTAACGGTTGATATTTTTAATGAGGGAATTGATATTCCAAGTGTCAACCAGGTTGTTATGCTTCGTAACACCCAATCAAGTATCATTTTTATTCAACAATTAGGACGAGGCTTAAGGAAGCACGATTCAAAAGAGTTTGTTACGATTATTGATTTTATTGGAAACTATCAAAACAACTATCTAATTCCAGTTGCACTTTTTGGTGACCAATCAATGAACAAGGACAATTATCGTCGCGACGTTAGAGAGCCAAATATATTAAAAGGATTGACGACAATCAACTTTGAGAAGGTTGCCAAAGAACAAATTTTTTCATCTATCACAAATACGACACTTTCATCAATTAAAATTTTACGAGATGCTTTTAAAGACTTAGAGAACAAGTTGGGTAGAATTCCATATCTATCAGATTTTGTGAAATTGAATAGCATTGATCCGCTTGTCTTTTTTGAAAATTCCAATTTTCAAAATTATGGAGATGTCATCAATAAATTTTCAGAAGAAACAATCCTTCTATCAGAAGTTGAAAAGCGATTTTTGAATTTTATTACGTTTGAAATCTTAAATGGAAAACGAAAACATGAACTATATTTGCTGAAGTTACTTGTCGAAAATGATGGCATAGTTTCATCAGATAAATGGTTTGAAACAATTATTGAGCACGATTTGGATTTCAGAACAGAAGCTCTGGAATCTGTAACAAGGGTGTTGAATTTATCGTTTTTAAAAGCACAAGAGCAGAAGAAATATGGTAGTGATCCATTAGTTAATTTTGATGGAAATATGTATAGATTGAATAAAGAAATCCATCAATCGCTGTTGAATAACAAAAAATTTGCTCAATTATTTATGGATGTTATTAAAACTGGAATTTTAAAATCGAAAGATTACCCTGAAATTTTCACACTGGGTCAAAAGTATACTCGACGTGATGTGCTTAAATTAATGAATGTCTTAAAAGACGAGCCGCCATTAAATATTGGTGGATATAAAATCGACAAGGAAACCAATTCTTGTCCGATCTTCATCACTTATCATAAAAGTGAAGACATTAGTGATACCATAAAATACGAGGATGAGCTGCTGAATGAGTCAACTTTGAAGTGGTTTTCAAAGAATAGACGCACTTTGGAATCCAAAGATGTATCAACAATCATCAATTCTAATGAAAATGGATTAAGGCTAGAACTTTTTGTCATAAAAGATGATTCAGAAGGTGGAGAATTTTATTATCTTGGTCCACTAAGATACGTTGAAAATAGTGCAAGTGAAATGATAAAATCTGGGGACTCAGTCGTTCAAATGTTATTTAAGTTGGATTCACCAGTAGAGACAAACTTGTATAAATACTTGACAGACAAATAAAAAATAGAGATTCGTTAGAATCTCTATTTTTTTTGCAAACAGTTAACAGCTGGAATATCTACTGGTGCCCATTCTAAGTCATCTAATTGTTCAATTGGAAGCCATTTAGAATCTTGGTGTTCTAATAAGGTTAAATTTCCAGCGACTAATTGTGAAAGGTAGGTTTTCATTGTCACAATACCAAAGTCATATTCGTAAGATGCTTCATTTAGGAAAGAAATGATTTCGATTTCAGAATCAAATTCTTCTTTGATTTCGCGAACTAGGGCTTCTTCGGGTGTTTCATCAGCTTCGAGTTTTCCTCCTGGAAATTCCCAGTATCCTTCTAAACTCTTTCCTTCAGGACGTTTAGCACAAAAGATTTTTCCATCTTTTACGATTGCTGCAGCCACCACGTTAATAATTTTTTTTGACAAGATTGGACCTCCACAATAAATTTTTAAATAGATTTTGATATACTTTGTAGTATATATTACTGTAAAGGAAGAAAAATGTCTAGACAAATTGCACACCTCCCCTCTCTCCTCCCTTTCGGTTTCATTTTTTCCAACAATCGTTACATCTACCGTGAGCTGTTCATGGAGGGGCAGTTTGAGGCGGTGGTGGAGGTTGATGAGGCAGGTCAGCTGTCGTCCTATGTCTGGGATTGTGAGATGGAGGAGGTCTATACCGCCCATCTGGTGACTGCGCCAGCTGGGGCGTTTGTGGGTCAGGTGAGAGAAAGTTATCAGTCCATTTTGGCTCGGGTAGAGGAGGCTTGTTGTATCGCTCTGCCATTTTCCAATGACCAAAGCAACCGCATAGCCCAGCTCATCAAGGAGGAGTGGGGTGACCTACCTGATTATCCCTTTGCCAAGTCGCCCGAGACAGGTGCTTTTCGCCATCCTGCTAATAACAAGTGGTACGCTCTGGTGACTCAGGTCAAGCGGGGACAGCTGGATGGGAGCGCTGACCAAGAGCTTGTGGAGATTGTTAATATAAAGGTCTATGGTCGGGAAATAGCAGAGCTACTGAGTCAGCCTGGCATCTATCCTGCTTACCACATGTCAAAGAAGACCTGGGTATCGATCTTGCTGGATGATACTCTGGAGGATCAGGTGATTTTTAGCCTCCTTGAGAAGAGTCGCTATCTGGTAGAGCCAAAATCCTACAAGACAGAGCAAGGGCCTGATTATTGGATTGTACCTGCCAATCCTAAATATTATGACATTGATGCGGAGTTTAGGGATCGGTCTGAGATTTTGTGGACGCAAAAAGCTGCACTAAAAAAGGGAGATTGGGTCTATATCTATATGACAGCCCCTCATCGCTGTTTGCGGTATGCTTGTCAGGTGCTAGAGACCAATATTGCTAATGAAGGCTACCGTGATCAAGAAGATATTAAAGAATTAATGCGTCTAAGATTGATAGACACGTTTTCTGATGAAGTTTATCCTTCTTCTCTATTAGCTTCCCACGGGGTTAAAGCTGTGCGAGGGCCAAGGCGAATGACCAAAAGCTTGATTGACTTAGTGGAGGAAGCTTCAAGGTCAAACGCTTGATGTCCTCATTTTTCAAAAAACATGATACAATAGAGATAAGGAAAGTAAGATAGAAAACAAGAGAGTTAAAGGTGGGTTATCTTTTAGAGCAGACCATCTAACTCCCTTATTTTTTGGAATGAGTGAGGAGTATATGAAAATTCAAGCCTTTGGAGTAGAGGAATGGCTTAATCAGTGGGAAAAGCAAGCTGTGTATGATATCGCTGGTAGTTCGATTTCATCAATGACCTTAGATGAGGTACTTCATTTGGGAGAGACCTCTAAGGATGACTTGCTTCAAGAAGTCTTGGAAAAAAAGCTCAACTATGGTTGGATAGAAGGTTCTCCAGAGTTTAAGAAAGAAGTCAGTCATTTATATGAGTCGGTGACCTGTGATCAGATTTTAGCTACCAATGGGGCGACAGGAGCAAACTTACTGGTTCTCTATAGTTTGATTGAGGAAGGTGATCATGTTGTTTCGCTTTATCCGACTTACCAACAACTTTATGATATTCCAAAATCTTTTGGGGCAGAGGTATCTTATTGGGAAATCAAGGAAGAAGAGGGGTGGTTGCCGTCACTAGAGGAGCTACGTCAACTGGTTAGACCAAACACAAAAATGATTTGTATCAATAATGCCAATAATCCAACGGGAGCTGTTATGGAGAGAGCTTTTTTAGAAGAGCTGGTTGCCATAGCAAGTGAAGTTGGAGCTTATATCTTATCAGATGAGGTCTATCACCCACTTGAGAAAGGGTTAGATGTTCCTGCAATAGTTGACCTTTATGATAAGGGGATTTCAACCAATAGTCTATCTAAAACCTATTCTGCACCAGGTATTCGTGTAGGCTGGGTGGCAGCCAATGAGCAGTTGATTGATCAATTTAGGACTTATCGTGATTACACGATGATTTGCACAGGTGTGTTTGATGACTTTTTAGCAACTCATATCTTGAAACATAAAAAGGCTATCTTGGCACGTAATCATCAGATTGTCTCAACCAATTTGCAAATTGTTAAAGAATGGTTGAAAGAAGAGCCGCGTGTCTCTCTTATCGCCCCTAAGCAAGTATCAACCGCTTTTATCAAACTACAGATTCCAGAGGCAACAGAATCGTTTTGTGAACGTCTTTTGAAAGAAAGAGGAGTTCTTTTGGTGCCAGGTGAGCGCTTTGATAAACCTGGTTATGCACGATTGGGCTATTGTTGTGAGACAACGACTTTAACAGCAGGTCTATCTGCTTTGTCAGATTTTTTGAGGCAGTACGATATACCGCACTAAATAGGAGATAAGGAGAACAGGCAAGAGTTCTCCTTTTTATCTTAAAAAGATAGAATATGTTATGATAGCTGACATGAATTGTCTAAAATTGTCTAAAATTTTCAAAAAAAGTCTTGATTTTTTTGAAAATAGGAGTAGAATAGTCCTATCATTATTTTTGGAGGACATGAAATGAAAAAAAGCTTTATTCACCAGCAACAGGAGATTTCATTTGTAAAAAATACTTTTACACAGTATTTGATTGATAAGCTTGAAATCGTTGAAGTACAGGGTCCGATTTTGTCAAAAGTCGGTGATGGTATGCAAGATAATTTGTCTGGTGTAGAGAATCCAGTTTCTGTCCATGTCAAATTGATTCCAGATGCAACCTATGAAGTCGTGCATTCTCTGGCAAAATGGAAACGTCATACGCTGGCACGTTTTGGTTTTAATGAAGGAGAAGGACTTTTTGTTCATATGAAAGCCCTTCGTCCAGATGAAGACTCACTTGATCCGACTCACTCTGTTTATGTGGATCAGTGGGATTGGGAAAAAGTAATTCCAGACGGACGACGTAATCTTGCTTACCTAAAAGAAACGGTTGAAAAGATCTATAAGGCTATCCGCTTAACAGAGCTTGCAGTGGAAGCACGTTTTGATATTGAATCTGTCTTACCTAAGCAAATCACTTTTGTACACACAGAGGAGCTTGTAGAGCGTTATCCTGATTTGACACCAAAAGAACGTGAAAATGCCATCTGTAAAGAGTTTGGAGCTGTCTTTTTAATTGGGATTGGTGGTGAGCTTGCCGATGGGAAACCACATGACGGCCGTGCTCCAGACTATGATGACTGGACAACAGAATCAGAAAATGGCTATAAAGGGCTTAACGGGGACATTTTAGTGTGGAATGAAGCGCTAGGGTCAGCCTTTGAATTGTCATCTATGGGGATTCGTGTTGACGAAGATGCGTTGAAACGCCAAGTTGTGATTACAGGTGATGAAGACCGCTTAGAATATGATTGGCATAAGACACTGCTTCGAGGATTTTTCCCGCTTACTATCGGTGGCGGGATTGGACAATCTCGTATGGCCATGTTCTTATTACGCAAAAAACACATCGGAGAGGTTCAATCGAGTGTTTGGCCAGAAGAAGTCCGTGACAATTTTGAAAATATTTTATAATGAGTATTGAAAAAAACTCCAAAGGCTAGTCTAGACTTTGGAGTTTCTTTTTTACCTTTTGATCTAATCATCGTGTCTATTCTAACAAACTTTGAGGTGTCAAACAATGGGAAAAGAAAGGAAAAGTTCGTCCATTTCTTTGTCCCATGACAGATTAAAATTTGCTATAATGTTATCTATGAGAGTTGTAGCAGGAGAATTTGGGGGACGTCCCCTTAAGACGTTAGATGGAAAAATCACAAGACCGACCACTGATAAGGTCAAAGGTGCTATGTTTAATATGATTGGTCCTTTCTTTGAAAGAGGCAGAGCTTTGGATCTTTATTCTGGTAGTGGTAGTTTAGCCATTGAAGCTGTGTCACGTGGTATGGATGAAGCTGTTTTGGTTGAAAAAGATCGTCGTGCCCAAGCCATTATTCAAGAAAATATTAAAATGACTAAAAATGAGAAGGCTTTTACACTTTTAAAAATGGAGGCCAATCGTGCTATTTCGCAGTTAAACGGTACTTTTGATCTGGTCTTTTTAGATCCTCCTTATGCTAAGGAGGAAATTGTTGCTAATATCACAGCACTTGAAGAGGCGGGGCTTTTAGCTGAAGAGGTGATGTTGGTTTGTGAGACAGATAAGGCTGTTGAGCTACCAGAGGAGATTAGTCAGTTTGGCATTTGGAAGCAAAAAATTTATGGAATTAGTAAGGTAACAGTTTATGTCAGATAGAATTGGTTTAGTGACAGGCTCTTTTGACCCTGTCACTAATGGACATTTAGATATTATTAAGCGGGCTTCCAAACTGGTAGATCATCTTTATGTTGGTATTTTTTATAACCCTCATAAAGCAGGTTTTTTTGATGTCAAAACAAGAAAGAGAATGTTAGAACATGCTTTACGGTCTTTTCCAACTGTTGAGGTGGTTTTAGCAGAAGATAGGTTGGCTGTTGATTTAGCTAGGTCTTTAAAAGCGACTGTCCTGATCAGAGGTGTTAGAAATGCAGAAGATTTGGCTTATGAGGCTAACATGGCTTTTTTTAATAAGGGGTTGTCACCACAGTTAGAGACAATTTTTTTATTAACCGATCCAAGTTTACAATATATTAGTTCTAGTCGTATTAAGGAATTACTTTATTTTGGAGCTGATATCGGTGCTTATGTGCCTGAAAGTGTGGTATTAGAAGTGGAGAGAAAACGTGAAACAAATCAAAAAATATAGATGGTGGTTAGTAGGTCTCATATCTTTTGTTGGAATGGTGCTGGCTTTGGTTTATCCGTCACCTTATTATATTGAGATGCCTGGTGGCGCCTATGATATTCGCGAGGTTTTGCGGGTTGATAATAAAGAGGATGAGCAAAAAGGGTCTTACAATTTTGTTGCGGTGACCGTCAGTCAAGCGACAGCGGCCCAGCTTCTTTACGCTTGGTTAACGCCGTTTACAGATATTTCATCTGCTGAGGAAACAACTGGCGGAGCTAGCAGTGAAGACTATGAACGTATCAATCAATTTTATATGGAGACATCGCAGAATATGGCGATTTATCAGGCGATGAAGCTAGCTGGAAAAGAGACTTCATTAGAGTTTAAAGGGGTCTATGTTCTAGAGTTAAATCCAAAATCAACTTTTAAGGATATTTTACATCTTGCAGATACTGTCACAGGTGTTAATGGAAAAACATTTAAGAGTTCGACAGAATTGATTGATTATGTAGCTGGTTTGAAAATTGGTGACAAGGTCAGTGTGCAGTACACTTCTTTAGGAGAAGAAAAGACAGCTACTGGAAAAATTATTAAGTTAGATAATGGTAAAAATGGCATTGGTATTGGCTTAGTTGACCATACAGAAGTAAAAAGTGATATTCCAATCGAGTTTGAAACAGATGGTGTGGGAGGACCGAGTGCGGGTCTCATGTTTACTCTTGATATCTATACCCAGATTACTAATAAAGACTTGCGACAAGGGCGCGTGATTGCTGGTACAGGAACCATTGAAGAAGATGGAACTGTTGGTGATGTTGGAGGAGTAGATAAAAAAGTTGTCTCTGCGGCAAACAGTGGAGCAGAAATCTTCTTTGTTCCGAATAATCCAGTTGATGAAGCGGTTAAAAAGGAAGATCCTGATGCTTTAACCAATTATGAAGAGGCTAAAAAAGCAGCTAAAGAGATTGGGACAGATATGAAGATTGTTCCTGTTAAGACTGCTCAAGATGCGATTGACTATCTTGAAAAGTAAAAAAATAAGTTGGAAAATTTTCCAACTTATTTTTTTACTCTTTATTTTTATCGATTTTCTTATCAAGTTTATCAAGTTGCTTGGCAGCGAAGTCACGTCCTCCTAAGCCAAAAGCTAAGGCAAAAGCAACAGCAAGGGCACCAAGGATAATAGTGAAGCTAGTAGTGACAATGTTTTGTGCGAATTTTAATTGATCAAGTGCCATAAAGATAGCAAGAACCAAAATACCGTAGCGAACAGTAGAAGCTAGGACCTTATTATCTGTTACTTTTGTTAAGAAACTTGCTAATATATTACCACCAATAACAGCCAAGATAATAATTAAAATGGAACTAATGAGAGATGGAAGATAAGCAATAATAGCATTACCTACTTGATTTAAAATATCCAGTTTTAAAACAGCAAGAGCTTGGACAAAGAAGAAAGTGATTAAAATAGCACGGATAGCTTGTGCTACGACAAATGAAATTTTGTATTTGCTTTCTTGATTGGAAGTGAGGTAACTAGAGTACTGGTCAAGGCCAGATGTTTTTAAAATCCCTTCAAGTAAGTTACTTACGAGTTTTGCAACAAAACTACCGATGAGTAACAACATAACGGCAACAAGGATACTTGGAATAATACCAAATACTTGGTTCAGTATACCAACAATAGGTTGGGATATACTCGTAATGCCAAGTGTTTCAAGAGCCAATGTTAAAATTGGAATAAAAATCAGAACATAAACGACAGATGCTAAGACATTAATGATCTGTTTGCTATCAAAAGCTACACTCTCTTGACCTGTTACTTTTTTATACCAGCTATCAATATTTAGGCGCTCAAGTAACCCTTTAACTAGAATTTTAATAAAGTTACAGAAATAGGTTCCAACAAAGATAATCAATCCAGCTGCAATCAAGTTTGGAATGAAGGCAAAGAATTTTGCAAACATGCTTGAGATAGGGTCAATACTGCTGCTAATATTTAAACCAGATAAAATTGACGGAAGGAAAAAGAGGATGACAAGGAAGTAGACGAGTTGACCGATATTTTTAATAATCCCCTTGCTACTTTCTTCTTCTTTAATCACACCTAATTTTTTTAAGTGTTTATTAAAGTCAATTTTTTCTAAGCCTTTAACGGTTACTTTTCGTGAAATAGAGGCTAAAACAAAAGCGATAATAATGAGAAGAATCATTCCTAAAAATGACGGAAGATAACTCATCAGAGGGTAGAGTAAATCGTTGATGTTGGTATTCATGAGAATACTCCTTTCTATTTTTCAATCTGACTATATCATTTTTATAAGGTAACAACAAATGATTTGATTGTAAATTTTAGAAAAGTCTTATTTTAAAAGAAAATTATAAAATGACTTTTTCAACTCTATGACTTACTAAAAAAAGAAAAATGGTGTATAATAAAAAGGTTATAAGGATAGTTTATTTTTCGATATGAAAAAAGCTTGAAGGGAAAGGGGACTTATGAGAAAAGAAATTTCTCCTGAGATGTATAACTATAATAAGTTTCCTGGTCCTAGCTTTGTTGCTTTTGAAAATCAGGTTAAAAGTGACAATCACCACTTTATTTTAATAGAGAATATCAAGGATGCTTTTCAAGCAGAAAGCTTTAGTCAGCGCTTTTCTGAAATTCTTTTAAAGTATGATTATATTGTGGGTGACTGGGGAAATGAACAACTTCGCTTGAAGGGATTTTATAAAGATAATAAAGAGAAGGTCAAAAGACAATCGAAAATTAGTCGTTTAGAGGATTATATCATGGAGTATTGTAATTTTGGCTGTGCTTACTTTGTTTTGGAAAATCCAGAACCAGTGGAGATTGTGTTTGAAGAAGAACGTTTATCAAAAAGTAAAAAAACAAAGGATAAGCGAGATAAAAAAAGGAAACAATTTAGCAAAAAAATTCGCGTCCAAGAAGAAAAAGCTAGGCGCGAAAAAGTAAAAAAACAAGAGCATAAGCGAGAGATTCGTGATGCGACACAACATTTTGTAATAAGGAAGAAAAACTAATATGAAACCATCTATTTATAGTTTAACTCGTGATGAATTGATTGATTGGGCAGTTGAACACGGAGAAAAGAAATTTCGTGCTACTCAAATTTGGGATTGGTTGTACCGTAAACGTGTTCAATCATTTGAAGAGATGACCAATATCTCCAAAGAGTTCATTGCTGTCTTAAATGAGAACTTTTGTGTGAATCCCTTAAAACAGCGAATCGTTCAAGAATCGGCAGATGGTACAGTAAAATATTTATTTGAATTACCAGATGGTATGTTAATTGAAACGGTGTTGATGCGCCAACATTATGGATTATCAGTTTGTGTGACCACACAGGTTGGTTGTAACATTGGCTGTACTTTCTGTGCTAGTGGCCTGATTAAGAAACAGCGCGACTTAAATAACGGTGAAATCACTGCTCAGATTATGTTGGTCCAAAAATATTTTGATGAGCGTGGTCTTGATGAGCGTGTGAGTCATGTCGTTGTCATGGGAATTGGTGAGCCTTTTGATAACTACACTAATGTCCTTAAATTCTTACGAACAATTAATGATGATCATGGTTTAGCTATTGGGGCACGTCATATCACGGTGTCAACATCTGGCTTAGCTCATAAGATTAAAGAGTTTGCTAATGAGGGTGTTCAAGTTAACTTGGCAGTATCTCTTCACGCGCCAAATAATGATTTACGCTCAAGCATTATGAAAATCAATCGTGCCTTTCCAATTGAAAAGCTGTTTGATGCTATTCATTATTATATTGAAACGACTAATCGTCGGGTTACCTTTGAGTATATCATGTTAAATGGCGTTAACGATGGAGTAGAGCAAGCTAAAGAATTGGCAGCTTTGTTAAAAGATATTAAAAAGCTATCCTATGTTAACTTGATTCCTTACAATCCTGTATCAGAACATGATCAATATAGCCGTTCTCCTAAAGAGAATGTAATGGCTTTTTACGATACCCTCAAGAAAAATGGTATCAACTGTGTCGTTCGTCAAGAGCATGGAACAGATATTGATGCCGCTTGTGGTCAATTGCGTTCTAATACCATGAAAAAAGATAAGGCAAAAAGAGCAGAGGTGAAAGCTTAATGCTGATTCTCTTTAAGGAGGATGGTGAATTAACGACTAGAGGAAGACAGATTGTCCAATTTGTGATGGGCATCTATCTTCTTTTTATTGTTTATATCTGCTTTGGTCCTCAGCATCAGATTGATGGTTTTGAAACACCAGGGATTATGCATATTGGCCGTGTTGTCGTTTTGTTGACGCCTTTTAATTCCCTGGTAAATCTAGGGGAAGTGGAAAATTTTCGGCAATTATTTTGGGTTTTAGCGCAAAATATTGTCAATATGTTTTTGCTGTATCCTTTGTTATTTGGGATGTTATGCTTAAAGACAAGTTTACGACAGTTAAAGAAGATGATCCAGTTAGCATTTTTTATGAGTTTGAGCATAGAGCTGACTCAAGTTTTATTGGATTTGTTAATAAATGCTAACAGGGTGTTTGAAGTGGATGATCTTTGGACCAATACTTTAGGAGGAGTATTTGCTTATTACAGCTTTTTAGCTTTACAAAAGCAAATCAAAAGAAAATATTATCCATCTGATGAAGGTTAAATCATCAGATGGTCTTTTTTGAATAGAAAGAGAAGGATAATGTCTATTATTCGTCAATTATGGTGGTTCTTTCAGTTAGAAAAACGCCGTTATCTCATAGGGATTTTTTCTCTTATTTTAGTTAGTCTTTTAAATTTATTACCTCCTTTGATGATGGGAAGGGTGATTGATCGGATTACAGATAAGAATTTATCAAGTGAAACTTTATTATGGAGCTTGATCATTTTACTTTTATCGGCATTCGCCATGTATTATTTACGTTATATTTGGAGAATGTATATTTTGGCGACTTCTTATCGTTTAGGACAATTGATGCGCTCACGTTTATTTGAGCAATTTACCAAGATGTCTCCATCTTTTTTTCAGCGTTATCGAACAGGGGATTTGATGGCGCATGCTACCAATGATATTAATGCCTTGACGCGTTTAGCAGGTGGAGGTGTGATGTCTTTTATAGATGCGACGGTAACGGCCTTGGTAACCTTGTTAACCATGTTATTTATGATTTCTTGGCAAATGACCTTGGTCGCCTTGATTCCTCTTCCTTTTATGGCCTTAACAACAAGCTTTTTAGGAAGAAAGACACATGAAAATTTTAAAGTTTCTCAAGCTGCCTTTTCTGATTTAAACAATAAGGTCCAAGAAGCTGTATCAGGCATTAAGGTGACAAAATCATTTGGTTACCAGAAAGAAGAAATCCAATCTTTCCAAGAAATTAATGAACAAGCTTATCAAAAAAATATGCGAACAATGGTTTATGACGCTTTATTTGACCCCATTGTTTTATTATTTGTAGGGACATCTTATACGTTGACCCTTTTATTAGGGGCTTATTTTATTCGTTTGGGTCAAGTAAGTTTAGGGAATCTGGTTACCTTTATGACTTACTTGGATATGTTGGTTTGGCCCTTGATGGCAATTGGTTTTCTCTTTAATATCACACAAAGAGGAGCAGTTTCTTATGAGCGGATTATGCAACTACTTGATGAAGAATCGGATGTGGTAGAAAGTTCGACGCCTCTTCTAACGATTCAAAATGGTGACTTAAGCTACCATGTGACACATTTTGCATACGATGAGGAAAACGTCTTATCAGATGTTCACTTTACGGTAAAAAAAGGTCAGACACTTGGACTAGTTGGGCAAACTGGTTCTGGGAAAACGACCTTATTGAAGCTACTCTTACGAGAGTATGATGTGACAGATGGGTCCATTACCCTTAATCACCATGATATAAAAGATTATCGTTTATCTGATTTAAGAAGTTTGATGGGATATGTTCCACAAGATCAGGTCTTATTTGCCATGAGTATTCTCGATAATGTACGTTTTGGTGATCCTAGTCTATCTTTAGAGTCTGTTGAGCAAGTGACAAAATTAGCCCAAGTTTATGAAGATATTAAGGCTATGCCAGATGGCTTTGATACTCTTATTGGAGAAAAAGGGGTGTCGTTATCAGGTGGACAAAAGCAACGTTTGGCGATGAGTCGTGCCCTTGTGTTAAATCCAGATATTTTAATTTTAGATGATTCCTTATCAGCTGTTGATGCTAAGACAGAGCATGCTATTATTGAAAATCTTAAGAGTAGTCGTTTTGGAAAAACAACCCTGATAACAGCACATCGCTTGTCAGCTGTTGTTCATGCCGATTTGATTTTGGTTTTACAAGATGGGCGTATTATTGAACGTGGAAATCATGAGGAACTCTTAGCTCAAAAAGGTTGGTATTATAAGACTTACCAAGCGCAACAATTGGAAATGAGGGATTCAAATGAAGAATAATCAAAATCAGTGGCGTGTTTTTCTCCGTCTTCTGACTTATTTACGTCCCTATAAGTTATTAACGTTTTTAGCACTGGCTTTATTATTGCTGACGACTGTGATAAAGAGTATTGTTCCACTGGTTGCTAGTCAATTTATTGACCATCATATTAAGGATTGGACTCAGGGTGCTCTTGTTTTACTATTAGCTTATTATGGGCTATATGTTTTACAAACGATTTTACAATATTTAGGGAATCTTTTTTTTGCTAGGGTTTCTTATCATGTGGTCAAAGATATTCGAAAAGATGCTTTCACTAATATGGAACGTCTTGGGATGGCTTATTTTGATCAAACTCCCTCTGGAGCCATTGTCTCTCGTATCACTAATGATACTGAAAGTATTTCAGATATGTTTTCAGGACTCTTAGCAAGTTTTATTTCGGCACTATTTATTTTTTCAACAACCCTATATACGATGTTAGTCTTAAATATGAGATTAACTGCTCTAGTGACTTTATTTTTACCTTTTATTTTTATTTTGGTGAATTTATACCGCAAAAAATCAGTAGTGGTTGTGGAAAAGATGCGAAGTTTACTTGGAGATATTAACAGTAAGCTAGCAGAAAGTATTGAGGGCATTCGTGTGATTCAGGCTTTTGCTCAAGAAGCTAGACTACAAGAGGAATTTGAGGCCATTAATGAAGAACATTTGGTTTATTCTAGTCGATCAATGGCTTTGGATAGTCTTTTTTTAAGACCCGCTATGTCACTTTTAAAATTACTGGCGTATGCATTACTAATGACTTATTTTGGGTTAAACTGGAAGAGTGCAGGCATTTCAGCTGGTATCATGTATGCCTTTATCCAGTATGTCAATCGTCTTTTTGATCCATTAATTGAGGTGACACAAAACTTTTCGACTCTCCAAACCTCTATGGTATCTGCTGGGCGCGTCTTTGATCTGATTGATGAGAAAGTTTATGAGCCTTATCAAGGGCAAGCTAATTCAAAAATCTCTCGTGGGGATATTGAATTTAGAGATGTCTCTTTTAGTTATGATGGAAAACAACCTGTTTTAAATCACATTTCTTTTAGTGTCAAAAAAGGTGAGACGATTGCTTTTGTTGGCTCAACAGGTTCAGGAAAGTCGTCTATTATTAATCTTTTAATGCGTTTTTACGAGTTTTCTGAAGGGCAGATTTTGATTGATGGCATAGATATTAAGGATTTTAGTGCCAAAGAGCTACGTCAAAAGATGGGCTTAGTCCTACAAGAACCTTTTTTATATCATGGAACAGTTTTATCAAATATTAAGATGTATCAGGATTTAACAGAAGAAGAGGTGGAGGCTGCTGCAAAATTTGTAGATGCTGATCAGTTTATTCAAAAACTTCCTAAAGCCTATCATCAGGAAGTGTCAGAACGTGGTTCTGCCTTCTCGACTGGGCAGCGTCAGCTTCTAGCTTTTGCACGAACCATCGCTAGCCAGCCGAAGATTTTAATATTAGATGAAGCAACGGCTAATATCGACTCTGAGACGGAACAGTTAGTGCAAAATTCTTTGGCTAAGATGCGAAAAGGACGGACTACGATTGCTATTGCCCATCGTTTATCAACAATTCAAGATGCAGATTGTATTTATGTCTTGGATAAGGGAAGCATTGTTGAGTCAGGGACACATGAGGCACTCTTAGCTCAAAAAGGGTTGTATCACAAGATGTATCAACTGCAAGCAGGACAGATCAATCGTTTTTAAAAAAATGAGCAAATCACTCTTCCCTTTAGCCTAGAGTATGTTGTTTTATGAAAGGAGAAAATCTGTGAAAAAATGGATGATCGTGATGAGTTTAGTTTTCATTTCTTGGACAAGTAGTGATGTTAAAGCCTCTCAGTTAGATGATTGGTTATCAGATAAGCAAATAGAGATTTATTACAATCAAGCGGACGCTAAGTGGGGGAAACGAAGTTATGGTCGCTCTACTCTTAGAAAATCAGGTTGCGTTCCTACAGTTTTAGCCATGATTTTTTCTAATGTAACAGATAAAGAGGTCTTGCCGACAGATGTTGCTAACTATCTTTATCATGAAACCGATACCTTTAACAAGACATTTTTAGGTACCAGTACGGAAGGGATTTTTGCTGCGGTTAGGAAGTGGGGACTAGAGGCTGTTAATTTAAAAGATAAGACCAGCGTTATAGAGAGTCTTCAAAAAGGCTTTCCTGTTATGGTGGCAGTTGAAAAAAATAAATTTACGCCTTATGGTGGATCACATGAATTACTTCTAGATGCTTATCAAAATGGTCAAGTTTATGTCTATGATCCCTATACCAAAGCTAATATTGGCTGGTATTCATTAGATGATTTATGGCGTGAGCAAAGTCAAGACCCCATTGATCGCATGGGAGTAACAACAACATTTTTACAAATCAGTTTTCCCACTTTTAGTCCTTTAGAGAATAAGATCTAGGTTAAAATCAGTAGGGAGTGGGAAAGAACTCGACGGGTCTAAAAATAGTTCGTCAACAAGTCTTTATTTCCAGTTGTTGAGCTGAAACAGTCTATCCCCAGACTGTTTCACTCCCACCCCCGCACAGCTCAAACTGTCTGGGAGACAGTTTGAGGTTGGAGATGAAGCGAACTTTGTTCGCAACAGTCGTCATGGACAGATTTGGAGTGTGAAACACGAATTGCTGAGATTTGCTTCGCAAATCTTATCTCCAACCTTTAACAGTCCACTGGACTGTTAAACCCAATCAACCACTACGCTGAGATGTTGACACGAACTCTAAGAAGTGGCGCTGGGCTTTTTGCCCAGTCTCTTTTGACGTTTAGGTGTGGGGATCAGCTGAATAGCTAAAAGCCCTTAAAAGATTGTAGGTCATAAAGATAGAAGGAATATGAAAGCAAATAATTGATAGTTCCTTTTTGCTCTCTCCAAAACAATTCTCCCAACTCAGTCGAAATCAAGTAGAAGTGAGCAGGATAACATTAGTTCGCTCACGATCGTTTAGAAAATTGCAAAACCCCAAGTATTTTACCGTAAATACTTGGGGTTTTTGTCGAGAAATGGCATCATAAGAAGTGCTCATGATTGAAGTGCTATTTTGTAACGGTTTTTGTGAATGGTGTTTTATGCGTCGCGATAAAGTTTTCAAGCCAATCACCCTCATTACTATCTTCCGCTTCCTCTTCTGTTGGAGAGTATGAATCTACCTTATCATCATCTGAAAAATCCACTTTTCCAAACAGGACAACCTTATCCTTAGTTTCAGAACTTGCTGACTGAGCTTTATTTGCTGTAATCCCAAAAGCTACACACCCTAATATTACAAGAGTTCCTAAAATAAGTAATTTCTTCATCAGTATTTCCTCCAAGATAAATAAATTTTGTTTGTTGTAGTTGTAAGACTTACACGTATTATCTTACAGGAAATATTGGTTGACTTAAAAATCATTACATATCTGTAACTAGAGCTATTGTATCTTCAATTTGCTTAGAAAGATTATAACAATCTAGAAAATCTACAACTTTTTGGCACTCTTTCATCTCTTCTAACCCTTGTACATTCCCTTGTAAATACAAAAAATGTCCCTTTATAAATCTTAATTGAAGCCGCTCAAACATATCTGTTTCAAAAATGTCCATTTGTTCTAAATACTTTATAAATTTAGCCGCCACCCTCTCCTCTTTTCTATCTAAAATTTGACCAGTAATATTCAAGAGTATTCTGTAGACACGCTTTCTATTCTCATCAAGGCTATTATAAAATTGTGTCCGATGGAGTAACTCACTACCTAAAATTTCTATCGTTTTAGAGCTCAATACCCTAGAACAATTTCCAAAAATCCATAATTCAAAAAAACACCATTCATCAATTGACATTAGATAATCTGAAATTATTTGTCTCTCTTCCTTAGGTATTGATTCCTCCAAGTTACATCTATTACGCATAACATATAATACAGCAATGAATACCCTATCTGACTTTTTATTATTCTCCAAATAGCGCATCTCATATTCTTTTATCATTTTTTGGAAATAACTAACATTTCTACTCTCAATTGCTTGACGAAATTCTCTCGATAAACGAACATCTTCATCTTGAAAATATGAATGATAAAATGTTGAAAACTCCCCTTGTAAAACATCCATATTTTTTAAGCAATGAAAAAATGTATCTACAGAAAGATTGCTCTTTCCATTTTCAAAGCGTGATAACTGAGCAGGTGTAACGAAATCGCCAGCTACTTCTTTTAGAGACATATTTTTTGATTCTCGAATCATTTTAAAAATTTTTCCATAACTTCCCATATGAACCTCACGCGTTACATTTATGTAATGATTTTTCTTTGTTTTTGAATCTAGTATATCATAGATGTATCTTTTTTTATAGAAAGGCAGGTAGTTATGTCATCTCTCTTATATACCCAACAATTATCAAAGCAATATGGGAAACAAAAGGCCGTTCATCAGGTTTCTTTAACGATTAATAAAGGAGAAATCTGTGGTTTAGTCGGTGAAAACGGTGCTGGGAAGACAACGCTTCTCAGAATGTTATCGGGTCTCATTTCCCAAACTTCAGGTACCATTACTAGCTCAAAAGATTGTCGTATTGGAGCTTTAATTGAATCCCCTGCTCTACAACCTAATTTATCTGCGATCGATAATCTTCGTTACATGGCTCTGCAATTAAATCTCAAGCAAGCGGATGAAAAAATCTTAGAGACATTAGCAATTGTCGGTTTAGAGGATGTGGATCCTAAGAAAAAATCCAAAGATTTTTCACTGGGAATGCGTCAACGTTTATCCATTGCATTAGCTATCCTAGATGACCCTGATTTTTTAATCCTAGACGAACCGATTAATGGTCTTGACCCTGTTGGAATCAAAGAGATGAGAAGTATTATTTTAAATCTTCGAAATCAATATGGGATGACCATCCTTATCTCCAGTCATATCCTATCAGAGCTTGAGATGGTGGTTGATCGATACATTATTATGCATAAGGGACTTATCGTCAAAGAATTCTCAAAACAAGAGCTTGAACAAACCCTAGAAGAACATCTCTATCTACAAACGAACAACCATCCTAAGACCTTGACTATCCTTGAAGAGCATGGCATCGCTTACAAAATAGATAAGGATTATATCAGTCTGTCATCAGATACGAATGTTATGAGCCTCATTCATCTCTTGATAAACCATGAGATTGAGGTCAAAGAAATTTTTAAACAACAAATGTCATTTGAAGATTATTACCTGACATTGATTCAAGAAGGAGAAGAGCATGATACATTACTTTAAAGCTGATTTATTTAAGATTCAAAAAGAACAGAGATTAACGATTTCATTGGGAATATTAGCTTTACTGTCCTTTTTATCCGCTTTTTTGTTGCATGGCAACGAAGACTTCACTAGCTCTCTTATTCAATTGCTTTCTCAATTTATCACACTATTTTTTATCGTTCCAGCCAACCTATTCTTTGGAGAAGATTTTACTTACCGTACCATCAATAATATTATTATCAAGCAACAAACAAGAAAAAGGGTGTTTTTCTATAAAGTCTTAGCAACCCTTGTACTAGATCTCTCTTATATCCTTCTAGCCTATTTATTGAGTAGCAGTGTTGGCTTACTTCTAGGTGAGCGTATTGATGTTGCAGTAATGCTACAAAGTTTCATTGTTCAAACACCTTTATTTATCTGTATCTCTCTGTTATCCATCCTGATATTTGTCAAGTCCAATAAGGTCAATCAAGCCTATCTTGCCTTTAGTTTAATTAGCCTTCTTTTTGACAATATCTCCAACCTCATTACTAGTAACCTACTCCATATGAAATTACCAATAGATTATTTTCTATTCCTTTCCCTCCAACAAGGGGAAAATATTTCAAGGATATCCATGTGTGTTAGCTTTATGGCTAGTCTTTGCTACTTATATCTAAGTTACTGTATTTTTAGTCGGAAAGAACTTAAATAAATGATAGACACTATTTTCATAAAAATAATACTGGCTCTTCTAAGAGGGTTATTGGATTAGGTGAGTTGATGCTGCCTAAGGCAATATAAAAACACAGATAGCTAGGCTGAGTTTGGTAACATCGGCTGATAGCATCTGTGCTTTTTATTTATTTCAAATAATCTTGTAAGCTGGCAATCAATTCCTGATTGTGTTTGACGTAGGCTTGTTTTTTTTCTTGCGTTAGTCCATTTAATTGTTGGAAATTGGAGAGGAGTTTTTCTTCTAAAATAGCTTGCAAGCCCTGCCCTTTTTCTGTTAATTGTACGATGAGCTGACGTTTATCCTGCTTAGGGACTAGGCGTTGGATGTAGCCTTTTTCCTCAAGTCGCTTGAGGAGTGGCGTCAAAGTGTTGCTAGCTAAATCTAATTTTTCACCTAGCTCTTTAAGTGTCAGCGGAGCTTTTTCCCAGAGAACAAGGAGTACGAGATACTGGGTGTAGGTCAAGTCAAATTCTGTGAGATTTTTCATATAAAATTGATTGAAAAGTTTGTTGACTTGGTAGAAGGAATGGCAGAGCTGTTTTGAGTAATGGTAATCGGACATGGTTTTCATCTTTCTAATCGTTTGCGATAAAAGTATCATATCAAAATTATTTTTTCTTGACAAATCAAACGAATAAGAATAGACTAGACACATACCAAAAACAATCGTGCGCGATTAAAATTTAAAGAAGAAATAGATGAAAAAACAGTGATTGTCTTAACAAATATCATAGTATGGTGAATAGGCCTATCAGGTAGGTCAAAATCGCCAATCTGATCGTGTTATAAGCCAATCTGTTAGCAATTGAGGGAGAAAAATAATGTATCAATACGATGTCACTTTTATTGGTTCAGGACATGCCAACTGGCATGCTGCAGTTGATTTAGCAAAAGCAGGTAAAAAAGTTGCCATTGTCGAAAAAGATATTATAGCTGGAACCTGCACAAACTATGGCTGTAACGCTAAGTTCTTGCTAGAAAGTCCGTTTGAATTTATGGATGGCTTGGCTCGGTATGAAAAGGCAGGGATTGCCAAAACAGGTGAGATCTCATGGGAGAAACTCATGGCTTACAAAAAAGAGGAAATCCCAACCTACTCTCCTATGCTAGAAGGCATGTTTGCTCATCTCTCGATTGACGTTTTAAAAGGTCATGGACAGTTAAAAGATACTCATACCGTCTTGATTGATGAAAAGGAAATCACCACAGACTATATCGTTATTGGAACAGGTCAACGCCCAGCTCGCCTTAATATCCCTGGTAATGAATGGTTCCAAGACAGCCGTGCCTTTCTTGACATGGATCACATGCCAGAGAGAATTGTCTTTATCGGTGCGGGAATTATCGCGTTAGAATTTGCGACAATGGCTTCGCTACTGGGCTCAGAAGTTCACATCATTGAGTTTGCAGATCGTGCTTTAGCAGCCTATCCTGAAAAAATGGTAGCCAGTGTGGTTGAAAAAATGACAGCCGATGGTGTTAACTTCCATTTTAACCAAGCTGTTTCTTCTGTTGAAAAAACTGCAGATGGTCTTCTTATCAAAACAGTTCAGGGATTGGAAATTGAGACAGATACGATTATTGATGCGACAGGTCGTGTCTCAAATGTGGAAGGTCTTGGCTTGGAAACTGTTGGAGTCGATTTTGACCGTACAGGTATCAAGGTAAATGAGTTTATGCAGACATCTCTATCCAATATCTACGCATCTGGTGATGTGGTTTCAAAAACCATTCCGCGCTTGACACCGACTGCTAGCTTTGAATCTAGCTACATTGCAGAGCATATTTTGGGAAATCCAGCTCCAATTAACTATCCAGTTGTTCCAAATGTTGTGTTCACGCTGCCACGTCTGGCTCAAGTTGGTGTTACGATTGCAGAGGCTGAGGCAAATCCTGAACAGTACAAGATTGTTGACATCCCCTTTGGAAAACAATTGAAATTTCAAACTAAGCTAGAAACAGAATCTCACTTTACGCTGATTGTAGGAAGTGACAAGACCTTGAAGGGGGCAGCTTTGTTGGGACATGAAGCAGGAGAGATGATTAACTTGCTGACCTTGATTATTAACCAAAAGCTAACAGCAAAAGATCTAAATCGTATGATTTTTGCTTTCCCTGCAACGACCAATGGTTTACTTGGAGCTCTTAAGCAGGCTCTGGCATAGAAGGGAGCAAGATGCGAACAACCAATTTACAGAAACTTGGAGCTGTTGGTTTCCTAATCAATGCCAGTATTTACCTTGGGACAGAATTGCTGGCTGCTATTGGTACTGGCTACCCACTTGGTTACGTCTATAGTCGGCAGTTTATTTCGGCTCTTGGGGTGTATAATGGCCAACAGGTAGCTGGTGTACCAGAAAACTTTTCGAATTGGGCGATTGTCATGAATAGTGGTTTTATTCTGACTGCAATTGGCTTTGTCCTCTCCTATGCTCTGCTGATTTTTCCTAAAGTAAGACGAAAATATCCGATTTTAGCCATCATTTTCTTGTTAATCGTCACTCTCTTTGGTTTCGGCAGTCTTTTAGTTGGTCTTTTTCAAGGGGGTGTGCCTGGTCAAGATGGTCTGCATGGGCTTGGAGCTCGGTTGTCTTTTATAATGGGCAATAGTAGCTTGCTTTTGACAGGGCTTTTCCTGCCTGAGCAAAAAACGGCTTATCGTACTATTAGCATCCTTCTCGGCTTATGTGGTTTTGTTTCGGCAGGATTTTTGCAGACGGCAATCGCAGAAAATCAAGTAGCCGTTATGGCTATCTATGAACGCCTGACAGTTTACCCTATTACCGTTTGGCAGATATTAACTGGTCTAACATTTATGAAGAAATAGAAAGTCAGGACTCGGTTCTGGCTTTTTGCCGTTTAGGTGTGGAAATCAACCGAATAGCTAAGAGCCCTTGAACCCTTTTACAGATTGGTGTTTAATAGGGATAGAAGGAGGAAGACTATGAAAGTAAAACTAGATATTTCACCAGACATCTTGGAAGACTTGGTGACTATTGAAGCTAAAACGATGTCTGAGAAGATTGCCCAGTTAGTGACCTATGCCCAAAACCTAGACAAGCAGGTTTCTAGATTGATGGTCAAAAAAGGAGATCAGGTGCATCTTTTAGATTATGATGAGATTGTCAGACTTTACTTGGAAGATAAAGTTTTACAGGTGGAAGTGCTAGATGATTCTTTTACCTCTCACTTACGCCTGTATCAAGTTAAGGAATTGTTACCAGTAAACTTTTTACAGATTTCTCAATCAGAAATTATTCAGATTAAGCAACTGGATCACCTCAAATTGACTGCCAACGGTCTGGTTAAACTGGTCATGAAAAATGGCTCGGTTACCTACTCATCACGTCGCTATCTCAAGGTTATCAAAGAAAGGTTAGGACTATGAAAAAATACATCTTATCAGCCAGTTTAGGTGTTACTCTTGGAACTATCATTTCCATCATCACCTCTAGCATATTTGGGCAAGGCACCTATCTTCCGCTCAATCCCTTTTCAACCATGGGGGCCTATTATCTGGCTCATTTTACTCAAACAACTGTTATGCTGATTTGTGTGTTGATTTGGGCAAGTATTGGCATCTTATTTCAGTTAGCAGATAAGATTTATCAGCAGGATTGGAGTCTTCTACGAATGACGGCAACGCATTTTGGCATCACAGCTTTAGGGTTTACACCGCTGGGGATTTTAGCAGGTTGGTTTCCAATCAATTTAGGATCACTGACTTTTTTCTGGGGACTTTTCATTCTAGTCTATATTTTGCTATTTTTAATCAACTATAAACAAATGTCTCGGTCTATCAAAGACATCAATGGCAAGTTATAAACGTAAAAGTTTATCAGAATGTTTAGAAAATTTTGTGTTTTTTGTTGACAGAAAAATTTTTTAAGGTATAATAAGAGTCAATCAGAAGAAGTACACTAAGATAAGTTTTCAGAAAGTTGGCGGTTGTTGTGAGCCAATAACAGTCTTTGTGGAAATGGGCTGAGGTAACTAGAGAATTTTAAACAATGTAAATTCGGTTGGCACACCTTACCGTGCAACTCCTTGTTAGAGGAGGTAGAGATTAGGGAGACCTTATACCCAAATTCCCTAAAATGAGGTGGCACCGCGCTATATTGACGCCCTCGTACAGAGTTTTTTCTGTGCGGGGGCTTTTTGCATCGTCAGATTGACCAGAGGATAGGTAGTCGTTTGTTTTAGTCCTATTAGAAAAGAGGTTCTTATGGAAAAAGTTTTATCAGCAGATATTTTAACTCCGATTCTTGCTTATATGCGCATTAAAGGAGAACATAAGATGATTTTAGAGTCTATTCCAAGAGAGAAGGAAAATGCACGTTTTTCTATTCTAGCTTATAATCCTGTTTTTGAAGTGACCTTTGACAATGGTCAGCTAAGAGAGAACGGTCAAGTCATTGACCAAGATCCGCTGGATTATCTGAGTCAATTGAGCATTGTACCTGCAAAAACAAGTGAGCTTCCGTTTGCAGGAGGTGCCATTGGTTATCTTGGCTATGACATGATTGGAATCTATGAAACTATTGGTCAGATTCCTACAGATACAATTGGAACGCCTGATATGCACTTCTTTGTCTATGAGTCATTTCTGATTTTTGATCATAAAAAAGAGTGTATCCATGTGGTTGAGACAAATGACTATAGCAAGCGTCCTGATACGGAGCTGGCAGAGGCTTTGGAGAGAGTTCTTACTGACCTACAAACCCCATCTAAAGAAGAGTTTTCACCGCTTTCTTTAGAAAAGCTGAGCTTTCACCATCATCTAGAACAGGCAGAGTTTGAAGCTATGGTCAATCGGGCCAAGGACTTGATTCGTCAAGGAGATATGTTCCAATGTGTGCTGAGTCAACGTTTTTCAGCAGAGATGCTAGGGCAGCCGTTTGATTATTACCGCAATATGCGTATTACTAATCCGTCAAACTACCTTTACTTCTATGATTTTGGCGATTATCAGATTATAGGGGCTAGTCCAGAGAGTCTGGTGTCCGTCAAAAAAGGCGTGGTGACAACTAATCCCATTGCAGGGACACGTCATCGTGGTCAAACAGAAGAAGAGGATGCTGTCTTAGCAGCGGAGCTTTTAGCCGATAAAAAAGAAACAGCTGAGCATCGAATGTTGGTGGACCTTGGACGTAATGATATCGGAAGAATTGCCCAAACAGGTAGCGTACAGGTCAGTAAATACATGGAAGTAGAGTATTTTCGCTATGTCATGCACTTAACCAGTGTTGTGAAAGGTGTTCTAAAGGATCCTAGTAATCCTATGGAAGCCTTGAAAGCCACCTTGCCAGCAGGAACAGTATCTGGTGCACCGAAGATTCGTGCCATGCAACGCATTTATGAGCTAGAAAAAGAAAAGCGTGGTATTTATGCTGGTGCTATCGGCTACTTATCGGCAACTGGAGATATGGATTTTGCGATTGCTATTCGGACCATGGTGATTAAAGATCAGAAAGCTTATGTTCAGGCAGGGGCTGGCGTGGTTTATGATAGTGTGGCCAAAAATGAATTTTACGAAACCATCAATAAGGCTAAGGCCATGACAAGAATTGGAGAGCGTTTATGATTTTGTTGATTGATAATTATGATTCTTTTACTTACAATTTAGCGCAGTATATTGGGACCTTTACCGATGTCCTTGTTGTCCGTAATGATGCTGATGATCTTTATGAAAAAGCTGAGCAGGCAGATGGACTCGTTTTTTCCCCAGGTCCTGGTTGGCCAAAAGATGCTGGACTGATGGAGCAGATGATTCAGGATTTTGCTGGGAAAAAACCAATCTTGGGCATTTGTTTGGGGCACCAAGCCATTGCTGAGACCTTTGGAGGTCGGTTGGGACTGGCTAAAAATGTCATGCATGGGAAGCAAAGTCCGATTAAGATCACAGGGCAGTCCCCTATCTTTGAAGGTATTGAAAAAGAAATTCTCATCATGCGTTACCATTCGATTGTCGTTGATGACTTGCCAGCAGAGTTTGAGGTGTTAGCAAGGACAGTGGATGACCATGAAATTATGGCTATTCAACACAAGGAACTTCCGATTTATGGCTTGCAATACCATCCAGAAAGCATCGGTAGTCCAGAAGGGTTGAAGATGGTGGAAAATTTTGTCAAACAAGTGGAGGATAAAGGATGAAGGCGATTTTTAATCAATTATCACGACAAGAAAACCTCAGTCAAGAGGAAATGGAAGCTGTTTTTCATCGCATCTTAAATGGTGAGCTGTCTGAAAGTCAAATCGCAGCCTTTCTCTTAGGTTTAAAGATGAAAGGAGAGACTGTTGATGAAATTTTAGGTCTCGTCAAGGTGGTTAAGGAGTATGCCGCTCAAATCCCTAGCCAAGCGACAGGAGTGATGGATAATTGTGGGACAGGGGGTGATCAGTCTTTTAGTTTCAATATCTCAACGACGGCTAGTTTTATTCTGGCTGCTGGTGGGATAACGGTAGCAAAACATGGCAATCGCTCAATTTCCTCAAAATCAGGATCCGCAGATGTCTTAGAGGAACTAGGGATTGCTGTGGATCTCCCAGAAGAAAGCTTAGGTCAGGTCTTAGATCAAACAGGAATTTCCTTTCTCTTTGCTCAAAAAATGCACCCTGCTATGCGTTATATTTCACCAGCGCGTCAGGCTTTGGGCATTCCAACTATTATGAATCTTATTGGACCTCTTAGTCATCCTATGGAGTTGGATAGTCAGTTGATGGGGCTTTATCGTGCGGACAAGCAAGCTGAATTGATTCAAGTACTAAAGGCTTTGGGCAGACGTCGTGCCTTGATTATTACAGGTCCTGATAACATGGATGAAGCAGCGCTTTATGGGACAAACACCTATACGCTTTTAGATAATGGCCAGATTACTAGCGGCCAGTTTACTTATAAAGATTTGGGAATGGCTGAGGTTCCACTGTCAGCTATTAAAGGAGGCTCTGCTAAAGAAAATGCGGCGATTTTAGTGAGTGTTTTAGAAAATCAAGTCAGTCCTTATCTTGAAACGACTGTTTTAAATGCAGGGTTAGGCTTCTACGCCAATGGTAAGGTGGCATCTATCAAAGAGGGTGTAGCTCTAGCGCGTGAGTTAATCGCTTCAGGAAAGGCACTTGCCAAGTTAAAAGCATTACAGGAGGCACAAATTGACTAAAAAGCAATTTTTACCAGAGATTTTAAAACAAAAGGAAAAAGAAGTGTCAAAGATGGCGCTAGAGGACTTGCTTCCGTTACGTCAGACCTATCGTCTCTATGATTTTTTAAAGGCCCATAAGGATAAGGTACAGGTTATTGCTGAGGTGAAGAAAGCCAGCCCTAGTATGGGGGACATCAATCTAGATGTCGATATTGTGGAACAGGCTAAAGCCTATGAAACAGGTGGTGCTGCGATGATTTCTGTCTTGACGGATGAGATTTTCTTTAAAGGGCACTTGGATTATCTTCGTCAAATTTCGCAAGTAGTAGCTATTCCAACCTTAAACAAAGATTTTATCATTGATGAAAAACAGATTATCCGTGCTAGAAATGCTGGTGCGACAGTGATTCTGTTGATTGTAGCGGCCTTGTCAAAAGCACGCTTGAAAGAACTTTATGATTTTGCGACAGGACTAGGGTTAGAGGTTTTGGTAGAGACACATAATAGTGAGGAATTAGCCATAGCCCATGAGATAGGTGCTGAAATTATCGGTGTTAACAATCGTAATTTAATAACATTTGAGATTGATCTCAATACCAGTCTGCATTTATCGACTCAGTTTAAAGACCACTGTGTGTATGTGTCTGAATCTGGGATTTTTACGGCAGAGGATGTGGCTTTGCTTGCCCCTTATTTTAACGCCATCCTAGTCGGAACAGCGCTTATGCAAGCAGATAACTTAGAAGAAAAGATGAAAGAGTTAGTCTATGACAAAGGTTAAAATTTGTGGCTTATCAACTAAGGAAGCGGTTGAAGCAGCTTGTCAGGCAGGTGCAGATTATATTGGCTTTGTTTTTGCAAAGAGTAAGCGACAAGTTAGCTTAGAGCAGGCAAGGAATTTACGCCAATATGTCTCGGGCAAAACTAAAGTTGTAGGTGTCTTTGTCAGTCCAAGCTTAGCGCAATTACAAGAAGCGATTACAGAAGTTCCGCTTGATTTAGTCCAAATTCACGGAGATGTTAATGAGGAGTGGTTTGCAGAACTGTCAGTTCCTAGTATCCGTGCTATTCAAGTAACCAAAGAAAGCGTTACTTATACCACAAAGGCGGACTACATCTTGTTTGATGCTCCCGTAGCAGGAAGCGGTCAGACATTTGACTGGGAAGGACTAAAAAAACAGCACGTGACCCAGCCTTATTTTATAGCAGGTGGTCTCACCGTTGAGAATGTGGGGTCTGTCAAAAAACACTTTTCAGCCTATGCTCTAGATGTCTCTAGTGGTGTAGAAACAGATGGCAAGAAAGATATCAACAAGATAAAATCATTTATAGAAAGGGTAACTTATGACTTATAATCAACCAGACCAGAATGGCTTTTTTGGAAATTTTGGTGGACGGTTTGTTCCAGAAACTTTGATGACAGCTGTTTTAGAGCTCGATCAAGCCTATCGCGAGAGTAAACAAGATCCAGCCTTTCAAAAAGAATTTCAAGACCTCCTTAAACAATATGTCGGCAGAGAAAATCCGCTCTATTTTGCAAAACGTCTCACAGAGTATTGTGGTGGGGCAAAGATTTACCTTAAACGTGAGGATCTCAACCACACGGGTGCTCATAAAATCAATAATGCCCTAGGGCAAGTGCTTTTAGCTAAGCGGATGGGGAAAAATAAAATTATCGCAGAAACAGGTGCAGGACAGCATGGTGTTGCAACTGCAACAGCAGCAGCTCTTTTTGACATGGAATGTACGATTTACATGGGAGAAGAAGACGTTAAGCGCCAAGCCTTGAATGTCTTTCGGATGGAGTTGCTAGGGGCTAAGGTTCATGCGGTAACAGATGGCTCACGCGTTCTAAAAGATGCGGTTAATGCTGCGCTTCGTGCTTGGGTTGCAGAAGTCGAGGATACGCACTATGTCATGGGATCTGTTTTAGGTCCTGCGCCTTTTCCAGAAATTGTTCGTGACTTTCAAGCAGTCATTGGTCACGAAGCCAAACGTCAATTTCAGGAGCTTTCAGGTGGCAAGCTTCCTGATGCTGTTCTTGCCTGCATTGGTGGTGGGTCAAATGCCATGGGACTTTTTTATCCTTTTGTTGATGATAGCTCTGTTGCTATGTATGGTGTAGAGGCAGCTGGTCGTGGTTTAGATACGGATCAGCACGCTGCCACCTTTGCTAAAGGCCGTCCTGGTGTCTTACATGGAACCTTGATGGATGTCTTGCAAGATGAAAATGGGCAGATTTTAGAAGCTTTCTCGATTTCTGCTGGTTTAGACTATCCAGGCATTGGCCCTGAGCACTGCCATTTTAACGACATCAAGCGAGCAACCTATGTTAGCGTGACAGATGATGAGGCTCTGGAAGGATTTAAACTCTTGTCGCGTCTAGAAGGTATCATTCCAGCCTTAGAGTCTAGTCATGCCATTGCTTATCTTCCAACGTTAGCAAAAGAATTGGGCCCTGACAAATCCATTGTGGTTTGCCTATCAGGGCGTGGTGATAAAGATGTGATGCAAGTTAAGGAAATGCTAGAGGGGAGGAAGGCATAGATGACAAAAACGCTAACCAAACATTTAGAACAGATTATATCGCAGGATAAGGGATTATTTGTGCCTTATATTATGGCGGGAGATCACGATAAGGGCTTAGAAGGCTTATTTGAGACGATTGCGTTTTTAGAAAAGCAGGGCGTTTCAGCTATTGAGGTCGGAGTACCTTTTTCAGATCCTGTAGCTGATGGTCCAGTGATTGAAGCAGCGGGACAACGAAGCTTAGAAAAAGGGACGAGTCTCACAGCATTGGTTAAAAAATTGCAAGAAAAGCAAGTCAACACTCCCTTGGTGCTGATGACTTACTTTAATCCTGTTTACCAGTACGGTGTCGAGAAACTAATCACTGATTTGAAAGATACGTCTGTGGAAGGCTTGATTATTCCAGACCTGCCTTATGAACACGAGGCTTTTGTCAAACCTTATCTGAAAGACAGTGATATGGCTTTGATTTCTTTAGTGAGTTTGACCACAGGGATTGAGCGTCAAAAGATCTTAGTTCAAGAAGCAGAAGGCTTTGTCTATGCCGTGGCTATCAATGGGGTCACTGGAAAATCAAATGATTATCGTGACGACCTCGATCAACACTTAAAAGCTTTAACAGAGGTTTCCCCTATCCCTGTTTTAACAGGATTTGGTGTCTCCAGTCTTGAGGATGTGACACGCTTCAACCGTGTGTCTAATGGTGTTATTGTAGGCTCTAAAATTGTCAAAGCCTTCCATGACAAAGACCAATCCATCGGAAACTTCATCAAAGAGGCGGTTGAGATTTCACCAAGTCTATGTCATAATTAGGTAAAAAGATTTAAAGGAGAAGAGATGAAAAATAAACGTTTAATAGGGGTATTAATAGGCCTTGCCCTTGTCATTATAGCTGTTTTGGGGTATCAATCAGTGACCAAAAAAGAGACAAAAACCACTTCAGCTACGACAGTTAAAGTAGGGGTTCTACAATTTGTAACCCATGAAGCTTTGGATGAAATCTATCGTGGTATCAAGGCAGGGCTAGAAGAAGAGGGGTATTCAGGAGATAAACTAAAAATTGATTTTTTAAATGCTGAAGGTGATCAAAGTAAGGTCCAAACCATGAGTCAGAAGCTGGTTGCCAATCAAAATGACGTTTTAATTGGCATAGCAACCCCAGCAGCTCAAGGTTTAGCCTCTGCCACTAAAGAAATCCCTATTATTATGGGGGCTGTGACAGATCCTGTTGGAGCAAAATTGGTTAAAAGTCTTGATCAACCAGGTGGAAATATCACAGGTGTTTCTGATAAAACTCCTATTAAAGCACAGGTTGAATTAATCAAAGAATTGACGCCAAACGTTAAAACGGTGGGAGTTATTTACTCTAGTAGCGAAGATAACTCAAAATCTCAAGTTGAAGAATTTAAAACCTTGGCTGAAAAAGCAGGACTTGAAGTTGTGGTGAAATCTGTTCCATCTACAAATGAAATCAAGACCACCTCAGAAGTCTTGTTATCACAAGTGGATGCTGTTTGGGTGCCACTTGATAACACGATTGCCTCAGCCTTTTCAACTTTAGTTCAAGTTGCTAAAGAAGCTAAAAAACCTATTTACCCAAGTGTGGATACGATGGTAGAAGAAGGCGGACTAGCCTCAGTGGTGATTGATCAGTATCAGCTAGGTGTTGAAACAGGGAAAATGGCGGCTAAAGTCCTTAAAGGTGAGGACGTTTCGACGCTACCTGTTAATGTTTTTGATGAAGGAACCCCTGTTTATAATGAAGAAGTAGCTAAAGAGCTCGGCATTACGTTGCCAGAAAAATAAAAGGCAATTTTTTCTTGAGTCGAAAACTAAGAGATCCTCAAAAGGAGTTGGATAACTAATATGTTATCCAACTCCTTTTTGATAGATGAGGACAATTAAATAAGATAAGAAAAGATAAGGAATAAAAGGAAGTCTTTTTGTTGGATTTTTGTGGTAGAGAAAAGTGAGGATACCAGCTAGACTAGAAAGTTGGATAACCCAAAGTAAGTCTTGTAGCTTTAGGACAAAGGCTAGACTGGCTAGAAAAAAGAAATCACCTGACCCCATTTTAAGATCTTTTATCTCGGCTATTATTCCAAGTAAAGCTAGGCTCATCACAAGAGGATTAATGGGATTGAGATAAAAGAGGAATAAAGTGGGAATAAGCCAGTTTAAAAGTGGAAAAGAAAGCCATTTTTTATCATGTAAGGATAGGTTTATCCCCATAAAAATCAGAATGATATGGCTAATACTGTTAAAATCAATTATCTTCATACTTATCTTATTCGATAAATATAATCAAATTATTTGCTTTTTAATAATAACCATTCTAAAATAGAGATATAAAGTTGAGGAGGAAAAATCATGTCAGATACAATTGTAGAAAAAATTTATGCTTCGATCGTGCATCAGGTTCAGAAAAAAGAATCCACTATAACTTCAAATGAAAAGACAAAAGCTGTTTTAAATCAAGCAGTAGCAGACTTATCAAAAGCTGCCTCTATCGTTCATCAGGTTCACTGGTATATGCGTGGAGCAGGATTTTTCCATCTTCATCCCAAAATGGATGAATTGATGGATGGGCTAAATGCTCACCTAGATGAGTTAAGTGAACGTTTGATTACGATTGGTGGTGCGCCTTATTCAACACTGAAAGAATTTGATGAACATTCAAAACTTGATGAAATTCCAGGATCATTTGATAAATCTATAGACGAGCATTTGGCACGTCTTGTAGAGGTTTATCAGTATCTTTCAAGTCTATACCAAGTTGGTTTAGATGTTTCAGATGAAGAAGGTGATGATCCTACCAATGGTCTTTTCTCTGATGCACAAGCTGACGCAGAAAAAACCATCTGGATGCTTCAAGCAGAGCGTGGTCAAGCACCAGGGATTCGTTAACAAGAGATGAAGCTGGCGATGCCCAGCTTTTTTCTTTTGTCTAGTAAAAAGCAGACATATTTTTAAAAATTTCGCCAACAAAGCAAACGATTGCATAATTCTGTTGAAAGGACAACAAAATTTTGTTAAAATGAATGTAATATGAAAACACTATATGATGTTCAGCAGTTGCTGAAGCGTTTTGGCATTTTTGTTTATCTAGGAAAACGACTATATGATATCGAGATGATGAAGTTAGAACTTTCTCGTCTCTATGATAATGGCTTGTTAGATAAGCAAGATTACTTAACTGCAGAGCTAATACTGCGTCGTGAGCACCGCTTAGAAAAGGAAAAAGAATATGGCAAAGAAACTTCTAGGAATTGATTTAGGTGGAACAACTGTAAAATTTGGTATCTTGACTTTAGAGGGTGAAGTTCAGGAAAAGTGGGCGATTGACACTAATATTTTAGAGGATGGGCAACACATTGTTCCAGAAATTATTGAAGCAATCAAACACCGTTTAGACTTATACGGCTTAACTGCCGAGGACTTTGCAGGTATTGGTATGGGATCGCCAGGATCAGTAGATATTGTTAATAAAACCGTAACTGGTGCTTATAATCTTAATTGGGCAGAGACACAGGCTGTTGGGCAAGCTATTGAGAGTGCTTTAGGCATTCCTTTTGCCATTGATAATGATGCTAACGTGGCGGCTCTTGGTGAGCGTTGGGTTGGTGCAGGTGAAAACAATCCCGATGTGGTTTTTGTCACTCTTGGAACAGGAGTTGGTGGAGGGATTATTGCTGATGGCAATCTGATTCACGGTGTCGGTGGTGCTGGTGGAGAAATCGGGCATATCATTGTTGAGCCTGAGACTGGCTTTGCTTGTACTTGCGGCAATCTAGGGTGCTTGGAAACAGTAGCTTCTGCCACAGGTGTGGTACGTGTTGCGCGTCATCTGGCAGAAAGCTATGAGGGAGATTCTAGTATTAAAGCTGCTATTGATAATGGTGATAGTGTGACGAGTAAGGATATTTTTGTGGCAGCAGCGAACGGAGATAAATTTGCTAACTCTGTTGTTGAAAAAGTTTCTTTCTATCTTGGACTAGCTACAGCTAATATTTCAAATATCTTGAATCCTGATTCTGTGGTTATCGGGGGCGGCGTTTCAGCTGCTGGAGAGTTTCTTCGTAGCCGTGTCGAAACTTATTTTAACAAGTACGCATTTCCACAAGTTCGTAAAACAACAAAAATTAAGATGGCGCAACTTGGAAACGACGCCGGCATTATTGGTGCAGCAAGCTTAGCACGTCAGTTTGCAAAATAGGTAGTACCGTATGGATATTATTAGTTATTTAATCATTGCTTTTGCTATAGGATTTCTGATTTGGACAATTTGGAATTATTTCCGAGTGAGAAAGGCTGCGCAGTTTGTTGAAAATACGGAATTCAAGAACCTTTTAAGACAAGGTCAGTTAATTGATTTAAGAAGCCCAGCCGAGTTTGGTCGAAAACATATTTTGGGTGCTAGAAATTTTGCTTTAGCTCAATTTAAAGAAAGTTTATCGGCACTGAGAAAAGATAAACCAGTTCTTTTATATGATAGTCGTCGTGGGCAAGCTGTTGCTCGTGCTGTTCTAATCTTAAAAAAAGCAGGCTATCAAGATATTTATGTTTTAAGAGATGGCTTTGAGTACTGGGATGGTAAAGTGAAATAAAAAGTTACTGGACAGGTTTCCAGTAACTTTTTTGTTGGAAAAGACTGCTAGAAAATGAAAGGACAAGATTTATTATTTGATAAAATAGCATTCTAAAAACGTTTACAGCCTCATATGGCATGATTTTTTTAATAAATTATGCTATAATCCTCTAGTTGAAATAAATTATTACTATTATTACAGAGGAAAATATGACAAAATTTAGAGAAGATATTCGTAACGTTGCCATTATTGCCCACGTTGACCACGGAAAAACAACCTTAGTTGATGAGTTGTTGAAGCAATCACAAACGCTTGATGAGCGTACTAATCTTGATGAGCGCGCAATGGATTCTAATGATCTTGAAAAAGAGCGCGGAATTACCATTCTTGCTAAAAATACAGCCGTTGCTTACAATGGAACGCGTATTAACATTATGGACACTCCAGGACACGCGGACTTCGGTGGTGAAGTTGAGCGTATCATGAAAATGGTTGATGGTGTTGTTTTGGTAGTTGATGCCTACGAAGGTACAATGCCACAGACTCGTTTTGTATTGAAAAAAGCACTCGAGCAAAACTTGACACCGATTGTTGTGGTTAACAAGATTGATAAACCATCTGCCCGTCCAGAAGAGGTTGTGGATGAGGTTCTTGAGCTTTTCATTGAACTTGGTGCAGATGATGATCAGCTAGAGTTCCCAGTAGTTTATGCTTCAGCGATTAACGGAACATCATCACTTTCGGATGACCCAGCAGATCAAGAAGCTACTATGGCACCGATCTTTGACACGATTATTGAGCATATTCCAGCTCCAGTAGATAACTCAGATGAGCCACTACAATTCCAAGTTTCTCTTCTTGACTACAATGATTTCGTAGGTCGTATTGGTATCGGTCGCGTCTTTCGTGGGACGGTTAAGGTTGGTGACCAAGTTACCTTGTCTAAGTTAGACGGTACAACGAAAAACTTCCGCGTTACCAAACTCTTTGGATTCTTCGGTCTTGAGCGTAAGGAAATCCAAGAAGCAAAAGCTGGTGATTTGATTGCTGTTTCTGGTATGGAAGATATCTTCGTTGGTGAGACAGTGACTCCAACAGATGCGGTTGAGCCACTTCCAGTCCTTCGTATCGATGAGCCAACTCTTCAAATGACTTTCTTGGTTAACAACTCACCATTTGCTGGTCGTGAAGGGAAATGGGTAACCTCTCGTAAGGTTGAAGAGCGTCTTTTAGCAGAGTTACAAACAGACGTATCACTTCGTGTTGACCCAACTGATTCACCAGATAAGTGGACCGTTTCAGGTCGTGGGGAACTGCACTTGTCTATCTTAATTGAAACGATGCGTCGTGAAGGATATGAACTTCAAGTATCACGTCCAGAAGTGATCATCAAGGAAATTGATGGTGTGAAAATGGAGCCATTTGAGCGCGTTCAAATTGATACACCAGAAGAATATCAAGGTGCGGTGATTCAATCTCTTTCTGAGCGTAAAGGGGACATGCTTGATATGCAAGCAACAGGAAATGGTCAAACACGTTTGGTTTTCTTGGTTCCAGCGCGTGGTTTGATTGGCTACTCAACAGAGTTCTTATCAATGACTCGTGGTTATGGGATTATGAACCATACTTTTGATCAATACCTTCCAGTTGTAGCAGGGGAAATCGGTGGACGTCATCGTGGTGCATTGGTTTCTATTGATGCTGGTAAAGCAACAACATACTCTATTATGCGTATTGAAGAGCGTGGAACAATCTTTGTTAACCCAGGGACAGAAGTCTATGAAGGGATGATCATTGGTGAAAACTCACGTGATAATGATTTGACAGTTAACATCACCACTGCTAAGCAAATGACTAACGTTCGTTCAGCAACAAAAGATCAAACATCTGTCATTAAAACACCTCGTATTTTGACTCTAGAAGAGTCTCTTGAGTTCTTAAACGATGATGAATACATGGAAGTTACACCAGAATCTATTCGCTTACGCAAACAAATTCTAAATAAAGCAGCTCGTGATAAGGCAGCTAAAAAGAAAAAATCAGCAGAATAAGCTGATGAGGGGGCAAAAATGTCTTATTTAATTCTTGCCTTGTTGATTGTGGTTTATTATGTCTTTGCTGCTCCAAAGACTGTTAAATCAACCATGAATGTTATCGCCTTTGTTGGACTATGTGCGTCTTTATTGGTTTTGGGAGGTTTGAGTCTTGTCAAGCTAGTCCAGTCTCCACCAGAGATCTTTATTGGCTTTGCCATGACTATTTTAGCTTATTTTGTCATTTTAGATATTTCAAAATTACCGAAACGAGATAAATCTAACAGAAGGTAAACGTGTCACTACCAACAAGTTTCTTGATTCTATTTTAGAGAGTATTGGTCTTCTTGGGATGACAAAATGAAAAGCTAGGCAATAGATGCCTAGCTTTTTTGGGCTCTTTGTTAACTGTAGTGGGTAGATGAAAAGCTAACACCTAGAGAGGACGAACTTCGTTCTCTCTTTCTTTATGTTCAAAGCAATCAAAATCCGTTGTTTAAAGTTTTCAAAGTTCCTGAAACCAAAGGCATTTCTTTTAATGACTTTGATGAGATTATTGGTAGCTTCCAGTTTGGCGTTGGAATAATGTAGCAGATCTTTATTATAATGGTGCCGATGGCATTGCCATTATTTCGGCCATCGCACAGTCAGATAATGTGCAATATGCTGTCAAAGAACTTCTATCGTTTTCGAAATGAATGTTTAGGGGAGTAGGATAAACATATTCTCAATCTATTATAGATATTATTTATCACTCTGATAGATAAAAACTATTGGCGTAAGTAAAAATAATAGAGTACAATAAAGACAATTTAAAAGATAACATTAATTAGAATGTTGTCAAAACTTTACGACAAGGAGTCAATCATGGCAAGAGAATTGAGTTTTGAAACCCTTCAACTACACGCTGGACAAACTGTTGACCCGACGACAAAGTCACGTGCGGTACCAATTTATCAAACAACCTCATACGTTTTTGACAATGCCCAAGAAGGAGAAGACCTTTTTGGTTTGAAGAAAACAGGGAACATCTACACTCGTATTGGAAATCCGACAGTTGCAGTCTTTGAAGATCGCATTGCAGCTCTTGAAAAAGGTGTGGGTGCTTTGGCAACGGCTTCAGGGATGGCTGCTATTACCTATACTGTACTTGGTTTAGCACACGCTGGCGATCATGTGGTTGCTGCTACAACTCTTTATGGTGGTACCTTTAATCTTCTGAAAGAAACCTTACCACGTTATGGTATTACAACAACATTTGTAGACGTTGATAAACTTGATGAAATTGAGTCAGCAATTCAAGATAATACTAAGCTAGTTTTTATTGAAACTCTTGGTAATCCTTTGATTAACATACCAGACATTGAAAAAATTGCTGATATTGCACATGCTCATAAGATTCCTCTGGTAGCTGACAATACTTTTGGGACACCCTACCTCATCAATGTTTTTTCACACGGTGTAGATATTTCGGTTCATTCTGCAACGAAATTTATCGGTGGTCATGGGACAACGATTGCAGGTGTTATTGTAGATTCTGGTCAGTTTGATTGGGCAGCCTCTGGTAAATTCCCACAATTTGTTGATGAAGACCCTTCTTATCATAATATCAGTTATACTCGAGATATTGGGCCAGCTGCTTTTATCACAGCACTTCGTGTACAGCTTCTTCGTGATACTGGTGCAGCCTTGTCACCATTTAATGCCTTTTTACTTTTGCAAGGTCTGGAGACCTTATCATTGCGCATTGAGCGGCATGTTGAAAACACTAAAAAAATCGTTGATTTCTTAGAAAAACACCCTAAAGTTGAAAAGGTCAATTATCCAAGTCTGCCTTCAAGTCCATACTATGAATTAGCTCAAAAGTATCTACCAAAAGGTGCTGGTTCCATCTTTACTTTCCATGTCAAAGGAGGGCAAGATGAGGCACGTAATGTTATTGATAACCTTGAAATATTTTCAGATTTGGCCAATGTTGCTGATGCTAAATCATTAGTCGTTCATCCTGCAACGACTACACACCAACAATTGTCAGAAGAAGACTTGTTGGCTTGTGGTGTCACACCAAACCAAATTCGTATTTCTGTTGGTCTCGAAAATGCAGACGACTTGATTGAAGATTTATGCTTGGCTTTGGAGAAAATCTAAGATAAGCGAAGTGACTCAACCTAGAAAAAGGTTGAGTCAGAATGAAGACAAAGTCGTTAGAATTGTATTTCTAACGGCTTTTTCATGCTTAAAGTAATATAATAGAGATAGGAATCCAGTTAATAAGTAGAGGGAGAATCGCTATGTTACACAAAGAAAATCCAGACTACAATCGCGGTCAATTTGGTTTCTACAGTTTAGATGACCTTGTTCCTCAAGATCATCTCCTTCGTCAAATAGAGGAAGCTATTGACTTCTCCTTTATCTATGACTTAGTCGCAGATAGCTATAGCGATGAAACAGGGCGTCCTAGTCTTGACCCTGTTCTGCTCATTAAAATTCCAATCCTGCAGTGTCTCTTCGGCATTCGTTCCATGCGCCAAACCAACCATTAAGGAAATTGAAGTGAACATTGCCTACCGTTGGTTTCTCGGTCTTCGACTGGATGATAAGGTGCCTCATTTCACTGCCTACGGAAAGAATTATGTCCGTCGTTTCCAAGATAGACAGGTCATTGAAGGCATTTTCACCCATATCTTAGGGCTCTGTGTCAACGCAGGATTCATAGATCCAACAGCAATTTTCATTGACGGTACCCATATCAAGGCTGCGGCAAATAACCGTAAATTCATCAACCGTGAAGTTGAAAAGCAAGCCAAGTTTATGAGTGAGCAGTTAGAGATTGAAATCAATAGAGATAGAGAAAAGCATGCAAAAAAGCGGCTAGGGCCCGCAAAAGAGCCGGAGCCCGTCGCTAAGAAAATTTCTACAACCGACCCTGAAAGTGGTTGGTTTCATAAGGGGGACCATAAGGAAGTATTCGCTTATACAGCTCAGGTTGCTTGTGATAAGCATGGTTGGGCTGTGGCTTATAGCGTGGAGGATGGCAATGTCCATGACAGCCAGGCCTTTCCTGCACTCTTCGCTAAACTCCAGCCCTTTCAACCTAGCTTTCTCATTGCCGATTCTGGCTATAAGACCCCAAGTATCGCTCGCTTCCTCCTAGAACAAGAGATTACGTCAGTTTTCCCTTATACACGACCAAAGGGGAAGAAGGGGAAACTACGCTCGAAGGATTTTGTTTATGATGAATACTGTGACTGTTATATCTGTCCTGAGAATCAGGTCTTAACCTACCGCACTACAACCAGGGAAGGTTATCGAGAATATAAGAGTGATCCAGCTATCTGTGCTACTTGTCCACTCTTATCCATTTGTACAGAGAGCAAGAACAAGCAGAAAGTGGTAACTCGACACCTTTGGAAAGAGGCTTTAGAAACCTGTGAAGAGATTCGACATCGAAAGGACATGAAGGAACTCTACCAGAAACGGAAAGAAACCATTGAACGCCTCTTTGGGACAGCTAAAGAGTACCACAATCTTCGTTATACAAGAGAGAAAGGCAAGTCCAAAATGGAAGATAAGGTTGGACTGACTTTGGCGTGCTTAAATCTCAAAAAATTGGTAAAAATAAGGGCAGGCAAGCTTTTTTATTTTGGACAATTACCCTCTATTTTAGTAAATAGAGGTGATTTAAATTCTATAAACAGAAAAAGACAAATATCAATCGAGATGTTTGTCTTCATTATGGTTTCGAGCCAATTTTTCTCGTAGAGAAAAACAAGAAAACCACCAGCTATGCTGGTGGCTGACAAGGCTTTGAGCTTCCATTTCTTTTTCCTGTTATAATCTAATTGTTCAGGTTAGATAAAGGAGTAAAAAGAAATGGCTAAAACCAGTTACAGTTTATCACATACCAAATGGATGTGCTCTATCACATAGTTTTCACACCTAAGTACCGGAGAAAATCCATTTACTACAAAATTAGACAGGATTTAATTGATATTTTCCGTCATCTATGTCAATACAAAGGCGTGGAAATCATTGAGGGACACATGATGCCAGACCATGTTCATATGCTTGTCTTGATACCTCCGAAACTTTCGATTTCCGATTTTATGGGATATTTGAAAAGCAAAAGTGCTCTAATGATATTTGATAAACACGCTAATTTAAAATATAAGTATGGAAATCGAAAGTTTTGGGCCATAGGCTACTATATTAGTACCGTTGGTCTGAACGAAAAGACAGTTGCGAAATACATTCGCGAGCAGGAGAAAAATGACATTGCACTTAATTCTTGAGTGTCAAAGAGTATGAATATCCATTTTCAGATGGCAGTTTTAGAACAAGATAAAAGCCCGTTGTTACGGGCATTAGTCAAGTAATTATAGCACTAACCTGAACGAAGTTCAGCGAACGTCTTTAGACGTCGCTGGAGAGAAACGGCTTATAGCCGGTGTACAAGCCACCTGTTTTCACGGGTAGTTATGACTCTGAAGCTAGGCAATAGATGCCTAGCTTTTTTGTATGGCAGGTGATAGCAGCAATCCTTTCAAAATCTTGAAAAACTAATCAATTAAGGGTAAAATATTAGGGAATACATTGTAAGAATTGAGAAGGATATGAAACAGATTACTGATTTTGAAAATAAGAAGGTGTTGGTTTTAGGATTAGCACGTTCAGGTGAAGCAGCAGCAAGACTTTTAGCGAAATTAGGAGCTATTGTTACTGTTAATGATGGAAAACCCTTTGAAGATAATCCTTCAGCTCAATCTCTTCTTGAGGAGGGGATTAAGGTTATTTGTGGTAGTCATCCTCTAGAATTGTTAGATGAGGATTTTGCTTATTTAATAAAAAATCCTGGGATACCTTATACCAATCCTATGGTAGAAAAAGCTATCTCTAAAGGTATTCCTGTTATCACAGAGGTAGAGCTTGCCGCACGTATTTCGGAGGCGAAGATTATTGGTATTACTGGCTCAAACGGGAAAACTACTACGACAACCATGATTGCGGATGTTCTAAATCAAGCTGGTCAGTCAGCACTTTTATCGGGTAATATTGGTTTTCCAGCTTCTGAGGTAGCAAGTCACGCGACAGATCAAGATACTTTAGTGATGGAGTTGTCTAGCTTCCAGTTGATGGGTGTGACGACCTTTAAGCCACATATTGCTGTCATTACAAATTTGATGCCAACTCATTTAGACTATCATGGTAGCTTTGATGATTATGTTGCTGCCAAATGGCACATACAAGACAAGATGACTGCTGCTGATATTATTGTACTGAACTTTAATCAGGACTTGGCTAAAGATTTAGCACAAAAAACAAGAGCTCAAGTTCTTCCGTTTTCAACACAGGAAAAGGTAGATGGTGCTTATCTTTTAGATGGTCAACTTTATTTTAAAGATGAGTGTGTGATGTCAGCATCGGAGCTAGGAGTTCCAGGCAGTCATAATATTGAGAATGCCTTGGCTACTATTGCTGTTGCTAAATTATCAGGTGTTGAAAACACTGTTATTAAAGAAACACTGAGTCAATTTGGTGGAGTCAAGCATCGTTTACAGAAGGTGGGTAGTCTTCAAGGCGTGACCTTCTATAATGATAGTAAATCTACCAATATTTTAGCTACCCAAAAAGCGCTCTCAGGTTTTGACAATGCTAAGGTTGTTTTGATAGCAGGGGGTCTGGACCGTGGCAATGAATTTGATGATTTAGTGCCTGATATTACTGGATTAAAGAAAATGATTATTTTGGGCGAGTCTGCTCCACGTGTGATTCGTGCAGCTCAAAAAGCAGAAGTACCGTATCTAGAAGCTACAGATATAGAAGAGGCTACCCGTCTTGCTTTTCAGTCAGCTAGCGAGGGTGATATTGTCTTATTAAGTCCTGCTAATGCAAGTTGGGATATGTATCCTAATTTCGAGGTTCGTGGAGAGGTCTTTTTAGATACCTTTTCACGTCTAAATAAAGGAGAGTAAGATGGCTAAAAAGATCGTTTTCACGGGTGGTGGAACAGTAGGGCATGTTACTTTGAATTTGATATTGATTCCCAAATTTATCAAAGATGGCTGGGAAGTTCATTATATAGGTGATAAAAAAGGTGTTGAATACAAAGAAATTCAAAAATCAGGCTTTAACATCACCTTTCATGGAATTGCAACAGGAAAATTACGTCGCTATTTTAGCTGGCAAAACATGCTTGATGTGTTTAAAGTTGGTTTTGGTATTCTGCAAGCTATGGTTATTCTAGCAAAAATTCGTCCGCAAGCCCTTTTTTCAAAAGGAGGCTTTGTATCTGTACCTCCCGTTATTGCCGCTAAAACATTAGGAATTCCTGTTTTTATACATGAGTCAGATTTATCAATGGGATTAGCTAATAAGATTGCTTATCGTTTTGCGACAACCATGTACACGACTTTTGAGCAAGGTGAGCAACAAGTCAAGTCAAAACATGTCGGTGCGATTACTAAAGTAGGAACAAATGTTTATGTCAAAACGCCAGCATTAGATGAAATCATCGCTCACTTTGATTCAGACCGTCAGACGCTCTTATTTATTGGTGGCTCTGGAGGAGCACGGGTTTTTAATGAGCTGATTACTAATACTTCAGATTTAACAAAAGACTACAATGTTATTAATATCTCCGGTGATTCTAGTCTTAATACGCTTTCTAAAAACTTATATCGTGTGGACTATGTTACGGATTTATATCAACCCTTGATGAATCTAGCAGACATTGTTGTGACTCGTGGTGGCTCCAACACAATTTTTGAATTGGTTGCTATGAAAAAGCTACATCTTATCGTTCCTTTGGGGAAAGAAGCTAGTCGAGGTGATCAACTAGAAAATGCAGATTATTTTGAAAAAAGAGGTTATGCTCTGACATTATATGAACAAGACTTTGATTACCCTCATTTAAAAACTTCCTTAGATAAGATTTGGGAGAGTCGGTCGGATTTTTATCAAGCAATGGAAAAAACACAAGATTTAAAATCACAAGAAGACTTCTACCAACTTCTCTTAGAGGATATCAACGAGAAGCTTAAGAGAAAGTAGAGGATTATGTCAAAATCAGAAGATAAAGAACAAGTAGAGGTGGGGACTCAAGCAGAGTTAACCGAGTGGCAACAACGCAATCTAGAGTTTATTGAAAAAAAAGAGCGCGAAAAAAAAGAACGCGAAAAACAAAGAAAAGAAGAATTGGCTAAGCGCTTAGCAAGAGAGCAAGAGGAGATAGAGGCAGCGCTAACACCCTCAGAAAAAAGAGCGATACTGAAACGTGAAAAAAGAAAGAAAAAACAAGATCAAAAGCGGATAAAATCACAACAAAAAGCACAAAAAAAGGCAAGACGTATGCCTGCCTCACAACGTTTTGGTGTGATAACGGTTATAACTCTTTCAAGCTTAATCTTACTTTGGTCAATTTTTTTGATTACACCATTTGCAACACAAAAGGTAATTGATGTTACAGGGCAACAAGAAGCCGATTCAAATGCTTTACTTAAAGCGACAGAGATTAAAACGAGTGATTATATTTTTACGACCATTTTAAATAGTAAGCAAATAGAGGAAAATGTAAAGAAAAATTCTGTTTGGGTGAAAGATGCTCGTTTAACTTATCAACCGTTTAATCATTTTCTTTTAACGGTTGAGGAATATCCAGTAGTTGCTTATCAGGTCAAAGATGGCAACTATCAAGCTATCTTAAGCAGTGGGGAGCTTTCTGAACAATTGGCTAGTGATCAGATTGATTCTACTTTGGCTCTGGTTGATGGTTTAAGTCAATCACAAGTAAGTACTTTAGCGAAGCAGTTAAAAAAATTATCAAAAGAACAGCTTCAACAATTTCAATCAATTAGCTTAACGCCAACAAAGGCTACCTCTGATTTATTAACTATTCTTTTAAGAGATGGTAACACGCTTAAAATCCCTTTATCTGAGCTAGCTGAAAAGTTACCCTATTATCAAAAAATTCAAAGTAGTTTGATGTCTCCAGTTGTTGTGGATATGGAGGTTGGTATCTATACAACTTCGGAGGAAAATAGTGATACTAATATCACGACAAGTGAAACTTCGACGGCATCTTCCTCTAGTCAAGAGACTATTGCAACTGAGGCAAGTCAATAATAATCAGAGAAAGTCTGATTTAGTTGGAATAAAAATTAATTTTATATGACAAAGAAGGTAAAATGATAACATTTTACTTTTTTTTATGGCTCTATAATTTCTGTAGTGGGTAAGAACACCGTGGAAATTATGGAGCCTTTTTGAATATAGAAAAAGGTCCCATATGACCTATAATGAAAAGCGACGAAACTCACATTAGAAAGGGTTCATATG